>JAGAZG010000058.1 GCA_017940105.1 Mailhella sp.
AAAAGAACTTCAACCTTTCAAAAGGAATTGCAATGAAACGTCCCAAAAGAGCTCTCATCGTTGGCATCGACGGCGCCGTCCGCTCCCTGATCGACCAGCATATCGCTGAAGGCATCTGCCCCAACTTCAAGATAGTCTTTGAAAACGGCGTGAAAAGCCTGAACAGCCTTGCCCCCATGCCCACCATCACGCCACCCAACTGGGCGACCATCGCCACAGGAACCTGGCCCTTGGTGCACCAGATCACCGACTACTGGCGCCATGTTCCCGGCACCTCCCCAAACGCCTCCAACACCGAGATGAACTTCAGCGGCGAGCGCATCAAGGCCGAAACCGTGTGGGAAGCCGCAGAACGCGCCGGCAAAAAGTCCATCGTGGTCAACTGGCCCACCTCTTACGGGCTGAACAAGCGCTTTAAAAACTCCATCATCCTTGGCGGCTCCGGACTTTCCTGCGGCACAATCCAGGATAACGAAACCGCTGCGAAGCTGGGTGCGCCCTATTCCGGCGGTCAGCTTTTCTGCGACGATCTGATCTGCTCGTCCCGCTTCCATCCTGGCGGCATACAGGGCGAGCTGGAACCCGCCCACGGCTGGAAGAACGTCGATGAAATGGGCGACGACCCTCTGGAATTCGAGTTTGAGCTCACCTTTGAGAAAAGCCCCTTCAAGATCAAGAGACCCACATGGTACTGGCTGGTGCGCGAACTGGGCAACGATGGCTATGACACTGTCACCCTTTCCCGATCCCGCGACATGAAGGATGCCTTCTTCACGCTCAGGCTTGGCGAATGGTCCGGCCGAGTGTTCACCGAAATCGAGCTGGAAGACGGCTCCAAAAAGGAAGTCGCCTTCCTAGGCCGCATCCTCAATCTCTCGGACGACGGGTCCGACTTCGACTTCTACATCACCCAGATGCTCAATACCGACGGCGACCTCTGGTGCTTCCCGCCTGAAGCGGCCAAGCCCCTGCGCGACATCGAGGCCGTGCCCACCACCAAGGCCGGCTTCCTGCTGCGCATGATGGGCTGGTACGACGATGAAATGTTTTCACAGCTCATCGAAATGCACAACAAGTGGCTCGGCGACGCCCTTGTCAAGCTGATGGAGAACAACGACTGGACGCTCTGCTTCTTTCACACGCATCCCACGGACTCGGTCTATCATTACCTGATGACAGAGCTGGATCCCGCCACCTGCTCGTCACAGGAAGCGCATGAGCACGCCTGGGAATTCCACCGCCGCCTGTACCGCTCCACCGACGCCATGCTGGGCAAGCTGCTGGACTGCGCCGACGACGGCGAAACGCTCGTCATCCTGGTTTCCGACCACGGCTCCAAGGCCGACGGCGCACCCTTCACCCCGACGATCCCGCTTATCGACGCCGGGCTCATGGCCGTTGACGAAACCAAGGAGCCCAACGAAGCCGTCAAGCTGACCATCAAGAACCTAAGCAAAGAACAGGCGGAAGCCATGCTCAAGGCCAATGCCGAACCCATCATCGAACAGTCCAGGTGTTTCCCACAGCGCACCTGCTATGTATATGTAAACCTCAAGAGCAAGTACCCGGGCGGCATCGTGGAGGACGGCGATTACTACAAGGTGCAGCGCCAGATCATCGACGCCCTGTACGCCTATGTGGATCCCAAAACAGGCACGCATCCCGTAGCTTGCTGCATGACCAAGGAAGCGGCGCGCCTCATCGGCATGGGCGGAGACCAGTGCGGCGACGTCATCTACACCCTGTGGCCGGAATACGGCTCCCAGCACGGTCCCTTCTTCGCCACCGAAAAATGGGGGCTTGGCGACCTGCACACCCTTTCCGTTTTCTATGGTCCAGGCTTCAAGAAGGGCTATGCCATGGAGCGCAGCGTTCAGCTCGTGGATATCGTGCCCACCATCTGCTACATGATTGGACTGCCCTATCCCAGGGAATGCGAAGGAAGCGTGCTCTACCAGGCCCTGGAAGATCCCGACGCCTTCACGGCAAAGGCATAATGGCAATGCGGTATTTTCCGCGTCCCTTTCATCACCGCGCAACTACAGGAGAACACCATGTTTAAACGCATCATCAGCATTGCCGCTGCAGCGGCGCTTTCCCTGACCTGCTTGGCCGCCCCCTCCCAGGCCGCGTGGCCGGAACGCCCTGTCAAGCTCCTGCTCGGCTCCGCCGCCGGATCATCCATTGACATGATCGGCCGCATCATCGCCCAGAAGCTTACGGACAAGTTCGGTCAGCCCTTCGTGCCCCAGAACGTGGCCGGCGGCGGTCTCGGACTATTCGCCATGACCCTGAAGAATGCTCCTTCCGATGGATACACCATCGGCTTCGGGCTCGACAACAACTTCACCAACGTCGCCCACGATCCCAACGCAAAATTCAGGCTGGCTGATTTCAAGCCCCTCTGCACCGTCTTCAATGGCGACACCTCCTACATCGTCGCACCGGACAAGAAATGGAAGAACGTGAAAGAAGCGCTGGAGGCCTCAAAGCAGGAGCCCATCACCTTCCTGTTCCAGACGGCCATGGACCGCAACTGCTTCCAGCTTCTTGTTTCGCAGGTTCCCGGCGCCCAGGTTAAGCTCATGCCGCAAAAATCCCCGTCCGCCATCATGTCCGCCATCATGGGCGGCCATGGCGACATCGGCTCCTCCGGCGGTCTCCACTTTGAGCAGGCCCGTGCGGGCAAGGTGCGCACCCTATCCCTTATGACAAGCACGCCTTCCCCCAATTATCCCGACGTCGAACTTGTCAAGGATCTTTTTGACAAGGTCGTCTGCCCCGATGCCTACCGCCTGATCATCGTCAGGGCCGATTTCCCTGCGGAAGCGGAGCAGGCTCTCTCCGCCGCACTCAAGGAAATATGCAGCAGCGATGAATTCAAGGCCGCAGTGGAAAAGCTGCATTTCATCCCGCGCTACAACGATGCCGCCGCCTCTGCGGAAATCTTTGCGCGTGAATACGCCGACCTGGAAATCTTCTGGAAAAAGTAGCCCTTTTGCCGGCCCCGCTCCCTGCGGGCGGGGCCCTGACGCATTCATCCTCAGAACACACGTGAGAACCCCATGTACAGAGTCAACATCCTGGCATACCTTTTTCTGCTGTTGTTCTGCACAGTCTGCTTCACCTATGTGATCCCCAACTGGACGCCCCCCTACCCCGGCTTCGGCGTACCCGCGTCCTATGTGCCAAGCGTGCTTTGCGGCGTCATCGCCGCGCTTTCCCTCATCGGGCTCATCCTGACCTTCGTACGCAAAACAGGCAGCGAAAAAAGCAGCGGGCTTACCTTCAGGCGCTTCGGGCATTTTCTGCTTCTGCTCCTGCCCATTGCCGTCAGCATGCCCCTCATGAAAACACTGACCTTCGTGCCGGGGTCCATCATCGTCATCGCCGCCCTGCAGATCTTCGCCGGCGAACGTAGCTGGCTGCGCATCGCCTGCGTTTCCGGCATCACCGCCGTCCTCGCCTATGCCGGACTTTGGTACGGGCTCCACCTCCCCCTTCCATAAAGGATGTGCCTCATGGAAATGCTTGCCGGATTTGCTGACGCTTTCACGTTCCTGAATGTCCTTTACGTGTTCATCGGCGTGTTCCTGGGCATCGCCGTTGGATGCGTGCCTGGTCTGGGCGCCAACCTCGCCATCCCCGTATGCATCCCCCTCACCTATTACATGTCGCCCATTGCCGCCATCGGCTTTCTCGTCGGCATTAACAAGGGCGCCATGTACGGCGGATCAATCTCCGCCATCCTGATCAACACGCCTGGCGATGTGGCCGCCGTGGCCACTACCTTTGACGGCTACCCCATGGCCCAGCAGGGCAGGGGCTTCAAGGCGCTGAAAACAGCCCTTTTCTCCAGCTGCTTTGGCGACACTTTCTCCACGCTGCTGGTCATCTGCGTGGCCAGCATGCTCGCGCAATGGGCACTGAAGATGGGTCCCGTGGAAGTGCTTGCCGTTCTTATCCTCGCCCTCACGCTGATTGCGGCGCTTGAATCGGAATCGCTGATCAAGGGCGTCATTTCGGCTGCGCTCGGCCTGCTCCTAGCGACCGTGGGCATGGAGCCCACATCCGGCGCGCCCCGCTTCACCTTCAATTTTTACCAGCTGGAAAACGGCTTCTCCGTCGTCACCCTGGCCATCGGCATGCTTGCCGTTGCCGAACTGATCAAGCAATGCACGGACAAGACGAATTTTTCCAAGATCATCCGCTTCGACCAGAAAGACAAGGCCAGCAAAGAGCAGAACCGCTTCAGCCTGAAAGATTTCACCCGCTGCCTGCCCGTCTGGCTTCGTTCTTCCTTCATTGGCGCCTTCATCGGCGCATGCCCCGGGCTGGGTTCATCCGTTGCAGCCTTCCTGAGCTATGGCATAGCCAAGAAGACATCCGGTCCATGCGACCGCTACGGCGAAGGTGAAATTCGCGGCATCGCTGCGCCGGAAACTGCCAACAACGCCGTTGTGGGCGCCGCGCTCATACCGCTGTTCACCCTAGGCATACCGGGATCCGTTGCCGCATCGCTGCTCGTGGGCGCATTCATCATTCACGGCATCACACCAGGTCCCCTCATGTTCGAGGAGCACGGCCGCGCCGTCTATGGAATTTACGGCAGCATGATCGTCGGCTCCCTTGCCTGCCTCATCCTGGGGCTTTGCAGCAACAGGATCTTCGTCAAGATGCTGGAAGTGCCCAAGATCATCCTGTATCCCATCATCCTCTACATCTGCGTCATGGGCACCTACGCGACAAACAGCGACGCCATGGACGTGTACATGATGGCCGGCATGGCCGTCATCGGGCTCTTGTTCAAGCTTTCCGGCTTCTCCTTCGTCACCTTCATCATTGGCTTCGTGCTCGGAGGACAGTTTGAGCTTGCCCTGCAGCAAACCGTCATCGCTTCCGACGGCAATCTGCTCATCCTCTTCCAGCGCCCCATTTCCTGCACCATGATGGTCATCACGATCCTCTTTGTTATCTGGAACATCTGGAGCACCTATTTCCGCAGGCGCGAATGCCCGGATCCTGAAGCCAATGCATAGTTTTTCCCAAGTCTTTTCCATGACCACGCCCATGAAGCTGCGCTCCCCCCTTTCCATACTCGGCCTTCTATGCCTCGGCTACGCCCTGAGCTTCTTCCAGAGGGTCAACCCGTCCGTGCTGGCGCCTGACCTGATGGAGGCATTCTCGCTCGACGCCGCCTCCTTCAGCCTGATCAGCTCCGCCACCATGCTGGGCTACGCCTTCACGCAGCTGCCTTCCGGCCTGCTTGCCGACATCGTTGGCGGCCGCAGGACCCTGGCCGCTTACCAGGTCCTTGCCGGCGTGTTCTGCATTCTATTCACCTTCTGCAGCAGCCTGGCGCCCGCCGTCGCCTGCCGCTTCCTGCTGGGGCTCACGCTTGCCAGCAACGTCCCCTCCTACAAGCTGCTGGCCTCATGCGTGCCGGCCAACCGCTACGCCATGTACTGCTCAGTGCTCACGGGATGCGGGGTCATCGGCACGCTGATGGCCGCAAGCCCGCTTGTCACGGCAACGCACCTGATGGGCTGGCGCACAGCCCTGCTTGCCGTCGGCATCTTCACGGTGTTCCTCGGCGCCGCCATCTGGCTGCTCGTGCCCGACTACGACTGCACGGAAAGCAGCGGCTTCTTCTCCGTAAGGAGCAATATGGCCGCCCTCCGGCAGGGCATGAATGAAGCAGTCAGGATGCGCAACTTCTGGCTCATCTTCGCGTGGTTCATGTTCATGATCGGCAACATGTTCGTCCTGCTCACCACATGGTGGGGCAGCTACCTCATGCAGGCCAACGGGCTGGGCAAGGATGCCGCAGGGCTGAGCATATCCCTCATGTCACTGCTTCCCCTTCCCTTCATGTTCCTCTTCCCCTGGCTTTCCGACAATGTCTTCCATTGCAGGAAGCCCTTCCTCATGGTCTCCGCAGGCATGCAGATGTGCATTCTCGCCTTCATCTGCTTCCATGGACCGGGACCGCTTTCCTTTGCCACGCTTACGGTCCTTGGCACGCTGTTCACCATATTCACCAACTGCATGGGTCCCATTTCCTTCACCATGGTCAAGGAAAGCGTGCCGTCTTCCGCGCTTGCCTCCGCCACGGGCTTCATCAACAGCAGTGCGCCCGTGCTCGCCGCCGTCCTGCAGGGGCTGTTCGGCACAGTCGTCGCCTCCTGCCTTGGCAGCGGCATGCCTCCCGCGCAGGCGTTTTCCCGGGCATTCCTCCTGCTGCTTGCCGGCAGCGTCATCGCCCTTGGCTCGACCTTCTTCATGAAAGACACGCTGGGAGGCAGGTAATGACGGGCGAGGAAATCTACCGTTTCACGCAGGAGACGCTACTTTCGCTTGCGCGTGCCGCGGGCGTGGGCGTGGAATTTATGGAGCCCATTGTCCTCATGGGCAAATTGCGCATCCACAAAACACCTGAAAAGGACGATGCCTATTACTGGAGAAGCCAGCTTTTGCTGCGCGTGCGCCGCGAACGCACGCCAGACGGCACGAACTGGACGTTCTTTGGTGCCGATAGCTCGCGCATCATCACGCTTTTTCAGGAAAAACGTAAAAAACAGGAGTAATTCACATGGCAACTGGCAAAAACGTCATCGTCCTTTTCACCACCGTTTCCGAAGACGTCCTCAAAAACAGCCAGGCGGAGCAGCTTGTCAAGATGCGCCGCAAGGGAGCCCTTGTTCCGCTCTCCGTTGCGGGCGACGTGAAGTCCGAAGCCCTTGCCGGTGCCCCTTCCGGGCAGAGCATAGCCGACGCCGCCAGGGAAAGCGGCTATGTCGTGGAACCCATAGCCTTGGGCAGTGAGCTTTCCATCGTTGAAGGCATCGGCAGCGAAGCCGCCCTGCTTGCGGAAATCGACAAGTGCTTCGCCCTTTCCACCACAAAGATGCTCCTTGTGGTCATCTGCCCAACCATGGCGCTGTTTTACGGGCTTGGCATCGAGCGCAACATCGTTCTCGAAAAGGCCCTTCCCGCTGCCTGCATCGCCCCCACTCTGGCATGGATCGGCGATCTCCCCCTGCCCGCGCAGGTGGAAGCCGCCCCCGCCTATGCCGTGCTCAAGGGGCTGAACTTCAAGGCAAAGGAAATCGCAAAGCTGAAGGACTCCAACGACGCCCTGATGCTGAAAATTGAGCGCGACAACCGCAAACCCTGGGACAAGCACGACTGCGCGTAGCCTTTTCTTTTTGAGCGTTTCAAAAGGGCATGGCTCGCATGCCCTTTATCATTGTTTAAACGAAAACCACCCGCTAGGCGAGTGGTTCAAGAAAGCTTATAGCTATAAGTAGGATATACAAACTCCATTTGATTTGCAAGAAAAGTAGTGCGGTCTGGAAACTGCAAGAAGAGCAAATCAAATGGAGGTCAGAATGAGTAACATAAGAAGGTTAGCGCACACGACACGGAACTGTAACTACCATATAGTATTGAGTTTGGGCAGGCCACGTTTCAGTATGAGTTTGCCTTTGAACTTTTGACTGCCATTAAGAACTATATTTTTCATTTACCCGGCCCACATCTTTTGCTTCTATACCATTAAAACATCTACTATGGTTAACGCATCTGTAGCCCAAAAATATTTTGGTCTGGGATATTTTGCGTTATGAGCTTTATCTGGTTTACAGTTTAAAACTTTTGAACTCCATGCTTCTGGTATGGATTCATAACCAAATACAGCTCCCATTAAAGCACCGCAAATAGCACCATTTGTATCTGTGTCGCCTCCACCCATAACGCTATCAACCAAAGCTTGTTCAAAAGTTCTGGCATGATTCAACTGGTAGAGCGCATTTTGAAACGCCAATAGTACCCAGCCATTTTTTGCGCTGTCCAATACTGGCTTGTCAGTTTCTGCTTTTTCAATGCAAACTTCGACTTCTGGGAGAAATGGATCACTGCAATAGTTTTCAGGATGCAGGCAAAGGTCTTTATATAAATCTACTCCATTTTTCTTAGAGCATATGGCTTCAACAATGAGAGTGACAAATATCTGGTTGACCTGCTGGCATATAGGATGGATATGGGTAAGCAATGCATCTTCTTTAGCTGCTTGCCAGACAGTTTTTCGATCCTGATGAATTCCCCAAATCCCTAATGGGCTGATACGCATCAATGCTCCATTGGCTTGACTGTAAGGATTTGGCTTTCCATGCAATGCTGAACGCACAGTATTTCCACAGTCGAAAGGATCAGAACGCAGCCATTCAAGATAAGCACGACGAGTTGCCTGTTGATCATACTTTTTCGTTTTAATCAGGGTACGGGCCAAAGCCAGAGCCATTTCGCTGTCATCCGTAATTTGCCCCGGCAGCGTATCCCAAGAACAACTGATGGATATTTCTCGTAGCCCATCTGGAAAGAATTTTATAATTTGTCTGGAACTCAGGAACTCGGCCTGACTGCCTAAGGCATCGCCAACAAGTTGACCGACGAGGCATCCTCTGGATTTATCTATCATATATCTACCCAAATCCACGACTGGAGTTTATTCAATGCAGCTTTTCAAATTATCCACGACCTCAAACATCTCTTTATCATAAACAAGGTGAACAATAAAAGCATTCAAAACAATACGATGATGGAGGGAAATCAGCATCAATCAGCATCAAAGTCAAAGCCTGCCCGGATTTTCGGACAGGTTTTTAGCATCCTGTGTATGATCGAAAACTTGTGTTGTCGGTGTTTCAGGACTAATTTCCCTCTGGCGTGAGATTCCGTAAATCCTGCTCCATTAATTGCCAGCGATCGTTTGGATCTGCTTCTATCCAAGCAAGCATTCTCAGTAACAACTCTTCTGACGATGCTTTGAGAGTGACGCCGTTAATCCGCAGAAAAACGTCACAGGCTGCAAACGCCGTGCGCTTATTGCCGTCCACAAACGGATGATCCATCAAGAGACTTTCAAGCAAGGCACAGGCTTCTTGGATGATGTCGCTGTAATATCCGCACTGTGGGCGGAACAAAGCGGCTTCTATCGCTCCCATGTCGCGTACGCCTTCTGCCCCTCCGTACCTTTTAATCAGGATATCATGGATCCCAACGATGTCTGCGGTAGTCAGATAATCACGAGTCATTTTGCCAAAGCCTTATAAAGTTCGGCGTGTTCAGCCATGCTCGCGTGTAATGCGGTGAGGACATGCTGCCTGGGCATGGCGCGGTTCCTGTTGTCAAAATATTCCCGCAGAGCTTCATCGAGGACAGCCTGGATATGCCTGCCGTCCCGCTTTGCGGTTGCCCGAAGCATTGCCAAGACATCTTTCGATATCTGAGTGGCAAATTTGACTTTGGATGTTTCCGTTGAAGTCTGAGTCATAACTCTCTCCAGTCAAGAAATATCTTGAAACATCAAGATAAACTCATCTGAGCAAGTCGTCAAACTCCAATTGCAAAGCTTGTAAAACGGCATTGCAAATAAATTTAACAAATTATTATATGTTGTTATAAAATAATATCAATTTCAAAAAATGGCATTCGTGACAGCTTGGCTGTCATACAAATATAAGGAGCTTACTCACCATTTTTAATATATCGGGAGGATGTATATGCAGTCAGCCAGAAATTCATTTAATGAAGATCGTTGGCTCACAGAGGCCGAGGTTTCGACCATTACCAGCCTTAGTTTGCATACACTGCGTGCCCACCGTCAGCGGGGCATCGGAATAACCTTCTGAAAAATTGGCCGCAGTATGAGGTACGCGAATAGTTCTGTGTTAACATTTATGTATGCACATCTCGTTCAAACGCAGGAGATCACTGATTAAAGAGCTCCGTATCGGCGTCATGGGCGAACCATCCGCCTAGCGGGTGGTTTTCGTTTAACCAACAACACCGCGGGGACGGAAATCCGCCCCCGCGGGAATGATCATACGTTCGAAAAGGTTGCAGGGTTACGCTCCGCCGCCCGTGGAAAGCACGATCTCGTGGGCAACAGTATCGACCTCAGCCTGCAGCGTTGTTTCAAGGGTCAGGATGGTTACATCGCCATTCTTGAGGTAGAACGTTGAGATCCCGTCGTCACTATGCCCATAATTTTCAAGATCCCAACTAACTTGGGTATTGCCGCCTTCCTGGTTCGACAGCGATATCTCGTCACCGTCTTTCCTTACGTATATGTTCGCTTCAGCCTGAAGCTTGCCTAAGCTGGTCAGGTCGAGGCTGTCGATATCTCCGTTGTTAGCCTTGAGGAAGATTTCCACATTGCTGACCTTGCCGCTGCCAAGAAGGCTGTCAAGCGAGCCATCGCTTGCATTGCCGAGCAGGATGTCGATATCGCCGCCGTCATCAACGCTGCTTCCTCCGTCGATGGTGTCGCCATCTCCATAGCGTATGATATCCGTGCCTGCGCCGCCATTTATCGTATCCGCGCCGGCTCCGCCGTCGAGGTAATCTTCACCGGCTCCGCCGTCGAGCGTGTCCCTGCCGCTGCCGCCAAGCAGCATGTCATCTCCTGCGCCTCCGAACAGCTCGTCGTCGCCGCCGAGTCCAAAGAGCTTGTCCGCCCCGTCGCCGCCAAAGAGCATGTCATCGCCATCGTTTTGGCTTTCCAAAGTCTCCAATCCAGACTTGAGCGTTGCGATGTTCATGGCGTTGAGCTTTGTCGTCATGTTCCCTACGGTCCTTTCTAGGCCGCTTAGTTGGAGCCAATCGGCCACGGCGTCGAGGGAGGAATCACCAAAGAGGATGTCGTCTCCGCCCTGGGCGAACATGATGTCGTCACCCGTGTTGCCGATGAGCACGTCCGCCTTATCCAGGCTCTCGCCGCTATCCGGATCCGTCTGGCTGTTGTCCGCGCCTGGCCAGTTGGCAACCTTATCGGGATTTTCAGAGATGTAGCCGAGAATGTCCGCATCTGTCAGAGCTTCTGCGCTCTTGCCCGTAGCAGCGGCGACTCGATTTGCCAGGCCGGCTATGCCGCTGTCGCCAAAGAGGAAGTCATTTCCGCCGCCGCCATCCACGATATCGGAGCCGGGCACGGCATTGAAAGTGGCGTTGAATGCTTCGTCAAGCGCAGCCGAAAGCTGCTCCGCCGACTGCACGAGCTGAGCGCCGTTCGTATTGTCGATCCGGTCAAGACCTGTCTTCATAGCAGTGTCATTCGCCGAACCAATGCCGATGGCGCTGACCTGTGCATTCAATTCAGCCCCGATCAGCAGGTTATACGCGGCTACGGACTGGTTCCAATCTTCTGTTGCCGTGCTGTTTCCCGCACCGCCGCGTATGAAGAGCCGCCGCCTATTATTATTTGTAGATGTCATGATATCGTAGCCATCAATAGTCAATGCCAGTGAATACCCATTGGGATTGACGCTGGTATCCATTACCAGTTCGGCTTTGTATTGATGACCGCCAGCAGTCCAGGTTGAACCGTCCGTAATCCCCTCTGGTATGTTTAGGGAGACAGTTTGCCAATTGTTGCCAGTGTTATTTCTTCTGTAGTAACCAGTCACACTATTTCGATAGTAGAACGTTGGCTGACCGTCCGTGATGAAGTATACGGAATTAGAGTAGTCATCCGCGTTGACCGTGTTCAGCCAGTTGTACGCCCTATTGAATCCAGCCTCGTAGTTGGTGCCTCCGCTGGACGTGTACTTGTTGATGTCGGCAATGACCGTTGCCAATTTATCTGCCGTAAAGTTCTCGAACGTATAGGTATCGCCCGTGTCCGTGGAGAATCCGGTTATCATGAGGTTTACGGTAGCGTCCTGCTCCGAGATTTTAGTCACCAGGTTTTCCAGGGCTTTCTTGGCAACGTTCATGCGAGTATCCGTGCCCGTTCCCGTGGCAAACGAATCGTCCATGGAACCGGAGGTGTCAAGCACGATGGCAATGTTGTACTTGCCGCCAGGGATAATGAGTTCGCCATCGCCGGATATGTCCGCGCTGATAATGTTGCTGGAGTCGTCGCCGATGGTGATCACGTCGTCGCCGCTGCCACCGGTGATGGTACTGGCCACTTCCACGGTGACCGTTGCGGCATCGGACTGCATGTTCACCTTGGCATCGTTGTCCCAGATCTGGTAGGTGAACTGCGGCGCGATGGAAAAGGTCGTGCTGTGCGGTGCGACAACGACCTGAAGGTCACTGTCACTGATGGGATGCTCCGTATCAGTGCCGATGATGACTTGCCCGATATCGTTGAACGAATAGCCGCTTGCCAGATTCCATTTTCCAGCATCGCCTTCGGCGCCAGCTGTGGGGATCGTGCCAAGGTTGATCCAGTTTGGTGACTCAGCAGTGCCGCTGTTGTACTGCAGCGTCATGGTATACTCCGTGGCGGACCGCGCCGTCTGGATCAGGGACTTGACATCGACAGTGAGATGGGCTCCCGTGTCATCCGGGTCGTGATCCCAGCCGTTATGCGAGTGCTGGTAGAAAAGCTCCTCAAGCTGGATGGGATAACCCGCAGCAGGCGTATTCGGGTCAGTAAGCAGCTTGCCGCCCATGGTGAAGGAGGCGCTCCCACCCGTGCTGGAGCTCGAAACACTGCCGTCGACCACGAGGTTGCCGGCAATGGCAAGGGAAGCACCATTTGTCACGTTAAGATGCTCGACCTTAACATTGCCCGTCACATAAAGGAAGTCGCTGATCTGCGCTGTACACCACTGCCCATCGTTATAATAGTCTGTATCCACGGTAAGGTCGCCCATGATGATGGCAGGGCAGGCAAAACTGACTCTTGCGTTCTGCGTGTTCGGCTTGAAGCTGACATCGCCGTCGACAAGGAGCATCTTGTGGTTGGCTGCATACCACGCCATGTTATGGCCCAGATAAGTATTGCCGTTGACCAGCGTTACATACTGGTCAGCCGTCATCTGCACCACGCCCGCAGCCGTGCCGCTGTTCTGCATGTCGGCAAGCGAAACAGGATTCTGGGTATCATTGATTACCGAATGGAAGATCTCGCCGAAAAACTGTGATGCGACGACGGTATTTACCTCGTCCACATGCTTCGCCGCACCAAAGGCGACCTCATTGCTCGGACTTCCCTTGTAGGTATAGAGCCCGTTGACCAGAATTGCCGGCGTGTCTGCTCCGCTCGCCTGGTGCAGGCTCACAACAGCCGTGCTTGTGTTTGCGGAGACATCCGTTAAGAAGTAATCGCTTTTGTTGATCCAGAAGCTGTCGTCCACGGCCACAGGAGGTTCGTTGACAACGGTCACTACTGCTTCGCTGCTCGTGGCGGTGTCTCCGTCACCGTCTTTCACAGTAAAGGAGAAGTGGTACTGGCCAAGAGAAGCGCTGGGGTAGGCGTCAAGCACATAACCGAAGGTTCCGTCTCCGTTGTCTGTTATGACCATCCGGCAGCCGCTTCCGCCAAGCATGATCGTGGCCTCGCCGTCCACGAAGTTGGCGTAGTAAGTGCCGCCCAACGTGTCCGTTGGCTCAGTATTATATTGTATTGTAGCAGCACCTCCATGAGCGATGGGTGCATGGTCCTTCACCGGCTCGTACACGCGCAGGGTCAAGGAGATGGAGGATGCCGTGGCCGTAGTGACGTCCACAGTCGTTGGATCGCCGCCGTCCAGTCCGGGAACTTCAACAGTCGTTGTTTCCGTCACCGTGGCGGCACGGCCGTCCGCGCCAAAGTCTATGGTCAGCGTGCCCGCGCCCATGGTCTTTGTTTCGTGATCGTGCTCGACACGGTTGCTGAGTTCTTCGTCCGCATCCAGGAAGACGGTCGGAGCGTCGTCCTCAAACTTGAGCGTGAGCGGAATCGTATTCTCGCTTGTGGCCACATCGTTGTCCTGGTCAGTGACCGTCAGCGTGATGCCGATTCCAGTCAGGGACAGCGATTCGGAATAGCCTGCAGGCTGCGTCGTGCTGCCTTCGTTCGGATGCACGATGCCGCCGTTGCCTGTGAGGGCAAAGTCCACCTTGCCGGTCGCATCGTTGAGCTTCACGGTGAAGATATCAATCCGCTCCGTCGATGCATCACCGTTTTCCTCCGCCGGCGGAGTGGTGATGGTAACGTAACCGGTCACAGTGTCCGTGCCATTGCCGTCAAGGCTGATGTCGTACTTCTCTCCATTGATAACGGCCTGGAGGCCTGTATTCGCGTTATCATAAACAAGGCTGTACACATCAGTGGTGTTGTCGCCGCTGTGGCGCACGGTGAAGGCATCCTTGTAACTGAAGCCAGAGGAGACATCGGCATCATGGGCGTTGCCGTCAGAAGATCCCCAAGAGGGATTGCCGTCATCATCGTATGTGACCGTATTGCTTTCACGCTGCGTGCCGGACTGCGCTGCCGTAGAGGGGACGAAGGATTCGTCAACGGTCAGCACTGCATCTTCTGGCTGTTGCAGCGTGATTTCGGAATTGTCGTCCGTGAACTTCAGCGTGACAGGAATTTCCGCAGAGTCAGTATCGCCGTCATTATCCTCAATAGTACCCTTAATGGTCAGGATGTTGGCACCTGTTATCGTCGTTTCGTCGGAACCGTCCGCATGCAGGATCGGCTTGTACGATGTAAGGATAATCGTCTTCACACCCGATTCGTCGGTGCCCAAAGTAAGCCTGAAAGCGATGGAATTTTCGCTTGCTCCATCGACTTTATACACGCCGAGAATCTCAGAAGTGGACGATCCCTGGGTAAGCGTCACATCATACGCCTTAGCGGCATCACCAGTGCCGTCCCAGACCCGGGCGACGGCAGTAGTTGTATCCTTAAGAGCGAATTCATAGGTCTCGGAAGCAAGGCCGTCAGCGCCTGTGGAGAGGGTGAACAGACTGCTTGCGGGCTTTGTATCGGTATTGAGAGACTTTTGTTCAGCAGTTGCATCAGTACTGAAGGCAATATCTTTGACTTCAAGAGCAATAGGATCGGTGGGGGCGGAGATGGCAGGCCCGTCATCCTTCACGCTCAGCGTCAGATCCTGGCTCGCGTCCTTCTTGTCGCCGTCAGCGTCCGTCACCGTGCACTTCACCTGGAGTCCGGTGATGGGCTGCGCGTCGTCAGGATTTGTGGCATCTGCATGCTTCAGCGTGCCTTTGCCCGTCATCGTGAACGTCACAAGGCCCTTGGAATCAACTGCCACCGTGAAGATCGCCTGTCCGTTAGCCGTGCCCGTCAGGGTGTTCGTTCCCTCGCCGGACAGCGTCACCGCGTATTCCTGTCCGCCGATCAGCGCCGTCAGGCTAGGCGCAGTGCCAACTTCCACGGTGTAGGCTGCAGAAGCCGTGTCCGCGCCTTCCGTGATCGTAAAGTTCGTCTGCGTCGTGCCGGTGACTGCCTGCAG
>JAGAZG010000007.1 GCA_017940105.1 Mailhella sp.
GCTCTATTCCATTCCGTGGACCACCCTGGAAAAAATGCAGGCTTCCGGCTCCCGTGCGGGTAAAATTCTGTATGCGATGCGCAGCAAGGTTGCGCAGCCCATTTCAGCCATACTGACGCTCAATACCATCGCCAATACAGCGGGAGCCTCGCTGGCAGGGGCTCTTGCAGCGGCAAGCCTGGGCAGCGCCGCACTTCCCCTGTTTGCAGCCGTGTTTACCATACTCGTTCTGCTTTTCGGCGAAATCATACCCAAAACCCTTGGCGTGGCCTATCCTGCCGGCATAGGGCGAATGCTTGCGCTCCCACTGTACTGGCTGACAAGAATCATGCGCCCCTTCACTTGGCTTTCCGGGCAGGTGACAAAGCTCATCACGCCAAAAGAAAACGCTCCAGAGGCCACAGAAGACGACATTAACGCCATGGCCAGGCTGTCGCTGGAATCCGGCGGCATCCAGGGGTATGAAGAAAAGTATATACGCAACGTGCTTTCACTCGACCAGAAGAAAGCACATGACGTCATGACGCCGCGCACGGTGGTTTTTTCCCTTTCAGAAGAGCATACGCTCGAAGACGCCCATAACGCACCGGCCTTCTGGAATTTCAGCCGCATCCCCATTTACGCCGAGCATAACGAAGACATCGTTGGCTATGTGCTGAGAAGGGATGTGCTCCTTCACCTTGAAGCCGGCCGCAACGACATGAAGCTGGGCGAAATCATGCAGCCCATACACTTTATCCTTGAATCAATAACGCTGGACCGCGTACTTTCAGAATTTTTAAAACTGCGTCAGCATCTTTTTGTCGTCCTTGATGAGTACGGCGGCTTGTCTGGCGTCATTTCGCTTGAAGACGTGCTCGAAGAGCTCATAGGCGCAGATATTGTTGACGAAAGCGATATGGCAGACGACCTGAGAGCTCTGGCTCGTGAAAGACGGGCGAGAACGACGGCCTCTGCCGTACGAAAAGACGCATAGCCGGCGGCTGGACAAAATTTCACGTTCTTGCTTGGAATAAACAAATCTGGCATAGTCCCAGCAGCTTTGCTTCAGCCGAAATTACCCTTCGACTGAAGAATGCAAACATCGTTATGGAGCCTGCCATGAAAACGAAAAAAAACGCCGCAATTTACCTTATTGCCTTTCTGCTTTTTGCCGGCGGCGTATCTTTTCTTGCCTGGACGGCTTTCTTTGAAAACAGCGTGTACCACCTGAATGTTTCTGAAGCTCTGGCGCTGCCCGCGCAGCAGCTGAAGTCTGCCAGGCTCTTCGGCGTTGCCGGCAACGACATAGTTAAGCCGGAAAACGGGCTCGGTGCAAAATTCACGCTGCATGATCTGGACCATCCCGACCAGGCCATCATTGTTGACTATCACGGAGCCCTTCCCGACACTTTTGAACACGGGGCAGAAGTGATTGTCGAAGGCAGCATGGGACAGAAAGTTTTTCAGGCCAAAGTGCTGATGACCAAATGCCCGTCCAAATATGAAAAATCAAACCGGGAACAGAACGGCCGGAAAGCATGACCGTCTCTCCCGGGCCGGCTTAGTGGAGAACGCATGTATCTAGCCGCTACTACCGCCCTTTTTTTCTCCCTCTTTTGCTCGCTGGCGGGCAGTTCCATCGGAGCTGCCCAGCTCTGGCAGGGCAGGAACGGCGACCTTCGCTGCCTAGAATGGGCCCAGATCCTGGTCTCCTGCTGCCTTGCCTTTGCTTCGGCCCTTCTGCTCCAAGCCCTTGCAGCTTGCGACTTTTCCTTGGAATACGTAGCCAGTTATACGGAACGGGCACTCCCGCTTTTTTACCGTCTCACTGCATTCTGGGCAGGACAGGCAGGGTCGCTCTTGTTCTGGGCGCTCATGGTGTCTGTCTGCGGCACCGCTTTTTTGTTTACTGCCACATACCGCAGGCTTTCTCACAATACAAGGCTCTGGTTCCTCACCCTGTTTTTATGCGTCATGGGCTTTTTCGCCCTGTTGCTCAGCACGCGCAACAATCCTTTTATCCTCAATCCCAATCCGCCGGCAGACGGCCAGGGACTCAACCCTCTGCTGCAAAACCCCGGCATGATCTTTCGTCCTCCCCTGCTCTTTCTCGGCTACGGCGGCTTTGTCATTCCCGGGTGCCTTGCCCTTGCACAGGCCATGAACCCGCTGCAGGACGAACAGCACTGGATTGATGCAGCCCGACCGTTCACCCTTACAGGCTGGCTGTTTCTTTCTGCCGGCATAGCTCTTGGCGCATGGTGGGCATACATGGAGCTTGGCTGGGGCGGTTACTGGGCATGGGATCCCGTAGAAAACGCTTCACTCATACCGTGGCTCATAGGGACGGCCGCTCTGCACACATGCATTGTCGAACAAAAACGCAGAAAACTGCACAGGACCAGCATCTTTCTCATGAGCCTAACAACAGTTTCGGCGTTTTTTGCCACATGGCTGGTAAGGGGCAACGTTGTAAACTCCGTGCACGGCTATGGAGAAGGCAACGTGGGTCCGCTGCTGCTCATATTTGCGACTTCGTTCTTTGCTTTCATCTGCATAGTTTCCATTCAGGCCCGCAACAAGGACGACCTCCCTCTCGAAGGTCTTGAATCAAGGGAAGGCTTCATCGTGCTCACGGTCTGGCTGCTCATCGCCCTCGGCCTGATTATTCTCTCCGCAACGCTCTGGCCCGTCATCAGCAAAATGTGGACGTCCCGCCCCATCGGGCTTGACGCTCGCTTTTACAATAACGTCTGCCTGCCGCTTTTCAGCGTCGTCCTTGCTTTGCTTCTGTTCTGTCCCTGGCTCAGATGGCAGGGCGGCATACGTTCCTGGAGAAGCCTGCTGGCCGCATGCGCAATATTTTTCCTGTCTCTTGCAGCGCTCTGGTATTTCGGCATCACCAGGCCGCTGCCTCTCATGGCTGCGTCGCTCAGCGCCGCCGTCCTTGCAGGTATGGCTATTCTCCTTGCGCAAAAGCAAACACGCGCATGGCTGCCTTCTGTCA
>JAGAZG010000059.1 GCA_017940105.1 Mailhella sp.
CGTGATTCCGATCCCAGCCAAGGCGCAGCTTAAAGCCGGCGCGCCCAGCCCCGGCAGCGCCTATGACGGCCCGCGCCACGCGCAGGGCCCCGGTCACGTCACGCAGCATGGCGGCTCCCGCTCCGGTCTTTGTCACCTTTGGAACAGAGCAGCCCATATTGACGTCAAACCACTCAAATCCCTTATCCTTCAAAATGTAAACGGCCTGCTCCATGAATTCCGGCTCAGCGCCGAAAATCTGAACGACAAGGGGTTCATCAGAAGGACAGCCGGCATTGCCGCATTCTTCGCCCGCCGCAGTAGCCAGAAGCTGCTCAGTGTTTCTTCCTCCGTATACAAGCCCCTTGGCGCTCACCATTTCGGTGCAGCAGACCGCAGCCCCCTGCTCACGGCATAAAAGGCGGAACGGGAGGTCAGACCATCCGGCCAGCGGAGCAAGCCAGGGACTGTCGGGATCAATGGGCAGACGTGCGATCATGGGTTTCCTTTAAAGACTATGCGGGCTTCGTGCAAGGCATGCCTTGATGCGGGTCGGATTTTCGCCTGCTGCGGCAGCCGGCTGGCCTGCGGCCAGCGCGGAAGATAGCGATAACAGGCTAAGCCCGCACTGGCAAGCAGAGGCTTGCGCCGGAGGCAGAAATCATTCCTGCCCGTGCAGGGGAGTCCTGGCGAGAACGGCAACGTCCACCCTGGCGGCGCCCGCACTGGCAAGGCATTCCGCTGCCCTGGCAAGGGTTGTGCCAGTTGTGCAGACGTCGTCGACGATCAGAACGTGCATCCCGCCCGCATCGCCAGAGACGCGAAAAACCTGCGGCAGCTTTTTTCTTTCTTCACGGTCAAGGCCAGCCTGGGGCTGCGTGGCGCATTTTTTTTCAAGAAGGCCGCACTGCAGGGGAGCATCCACTGCCCTGGCGACCTGCCTGGCCATTTCAGCGCACTGGCTGAACCCCCTCGCTCTCAGGCGGGATGAATGCAGCGGCAGGGGCAACACGGCATCCGGCCCGGGAGAAACCGCGTAATGCCGTGCGCACAATTCGGCAAGCAGCGAGCCCAGGAAATTCAGGATGGAAAGGCTGCCGCCAAATTTGGCGCGCACGATCAAATCACGCAGCAAGCCTTCGTGCACGCCGTAAAACATGAAGTCCGCCCATAGAGGAAGCTTTTGAAGGCATGACGCGCAGGGAACGCAGGGGGCGTCTTCAAAGGCAAATATCTCGCCGCAGTACGGGCAATGTCCGCCATTGCGCCTTTTTAGCAGGGGCCGGCAATGTTCGCATAAAAAGCGTTCTTCTGCGCCTGCGCCGTTGCCGTCAGGCACAAAAGGCCGCCTGCATGATACGCAGCGCCGTTCTGAAAAAATGCGCGTCTGCCTCAGCAAAGAAAATGGCATGGAGAGCTTCATAATGAGACCGCTGCTCAAGGCACGCATGCGTCAGCCAGCGCTCCGCTCACCCTGCCGGCATTTTCCGCAAATTCCCGTATCTGCCTCTGCGCCTGGGCATTGTTTTTCAAGGCGTCGCGGCCATCCAGCCCATACAGCGCAAGAGGCTGAATCCATTCCATGCCAAGGGCCTGAGCCATGTAGCGCAGCGTCAGGTCTGCGCCTTCAAACAGCTTTGCCCCCCTGGGCCTCGCCCCGATGAGCACCGCGGCAAAAAAATTGCCGGCGGCCGGCTTGTCCGCTTCAGGCAGGTTCCAGAACGCCTGCGTTCTGTCAACCCATGCCTTGGCCTGGGCCGGCAGATGATAAAAATACACCGGTGACACCATGATGGTCAAACGCGCCCGGGCAACATGGGCAAAGAGCTCCGGGGCGCCATCGCCTTTGCTGGAGCAAATGCCGGGATGCACGGCGCAGTGCCCGCATGAAGAGCAAGGATGAAGCGGAATGTCGGCAACGCGGAGAACATGAGATGCGCCCGAAAAGAAATGCTGCAGCATGGACGCCGCATAATCGCTGTTGCCGCCCGAGCGCGGGCTGCATGCCGCAATGAATACCTTGGGCTGCGATCCGGCCGTCATGCTTTCGCCGGACAAAAGGAATTGCCCGCCTTTTCTTCGCCAACGCTTGTCGCAGGGCCGTGCCCTGGATATACCAGGACGCTGTCAGGCAAGGCATACACTTTGCTGCGGATTGATTCCATGAGCTGCCCGGCATTGCCCCCGGGCAGATCAGAACGCCCTACCGAACGGTAAAACAGCACGTCGCCCGTAATGGCAACGCCCTGCCCGGCAAAATAATAGCACAGGCTTCCCGGAGAATGCCCGGGCGTGTGCAGGGCTTCGCATTCGAGACCGCCCCAGGAAAAACGCCCTTCGCTCACCGGAATGGCAGAAAACGGCTTTAAATCCATGCCAAAGCACATGCCCTTGCACAGCAGGAGCGAGCGATCTTCCCAATCCTCTTTTCCAACGATGGGAATCAGCCCCGTCGCTTCGGTCAGTCCAGCGCAGCCAAGGCAGTGGTCGGCATGCAGATGCGTCAGCGCAACCCCGCGCAGCGTCAGTCCCTGGGCGGCAAGAGTGTCCCTGACCAGGCAGGTATCGTCAGCAGGATCAAACACGACGGCGTCCCTGCCATTGTGCACGATATGGCAGTTTGCTTCAAAAAGGCCAAAGCTCAGCGTTATGACAGGCATGCGCATTCTCCCTTTCATCATTCGAAGTCTGGCAGCGGAGCCGCGACCGGTCAAGATTTCCACAGAGCGCAGGGGATGTCAAATCCCCTGTTCCACACGTGATGGCAGGTGATTGACGGCGGTCAGGCAATCGTTATGATGGACAGGCAAAACTGACTGAGTCGCAGAAGGCCAGCACAGGCATCCATGCCTGTGCGCCTGATGTTCGGGAGGGGAATGAAAACCTCCCAAACCGGCTGCAACGATGCCCCGGCCTTCAGGCGGGATGCGTCCGTATCGGCCTGAAGGACAAGGCCCTATGCCGGAACGGAAATAACGATAAAGGATGTCTGCATGCTTGCTTCCATGATTCTTTACTGCTGCCTCGGCGCCATTGCGGGGCTTCTTGCCGGGCTTCTCGGCATAGGCGGGGGCGCGGTCATCGTTCCCATGCTGGTGTTTGCCTTCAACTGGCAGAGCATATCGCCGGACGTGGCCATGCACATGGCCATAGGCACATCGCTCGGCAGCATCATTTTCACGGCATTTTCCAGCGCCATGGCACACCATAAAAAAGGCGGCGTTGACTGGCGCGTTTTCAGGGGCATAGCGCTCGGCATACTGGCAGGCACCTACTGCGGATCTTTTGTCGCAGCGCAGATTCCCGGCAAATGGCTGCAGCTTTTCTTTGCCGTATTTCTTTACTATGTGGCAACAAACATGCTGCTCAACAAAAAGCCAAATCCTTCGCGCACCCTTCCTAGTTTTGCGGGGCTGACAGGCGCCGGCCTTGTCATTGGCGGAATTTCGAGCCTCGTGGGCATAGGAGGCGGCACGCTCTCCGTGCCGTTTCTTATCTGGCACAACGTTGACATGCGCCGCGCCATCGGCACTTCCTCTTCCATTGGCATACCCATCGCCGTGGCCGGCTGCCTTGGCTACATTACCAACGGCTGGAACACGCCAGGCCTGCCGGAATATGCCCTGGGCTACCTTTACCTTCCTGCTCTCGCCGGCATAGTCCTCATCAGCATGCTCACAGCCCCCATCGGCGCGTCCATAGCCCACAATCTCCCCATACCCAGGCTGAAAAAATTCTTTGCCTGCTTTTTATACGTGATAGCGACCAAGCTGCTGTTCGACGCCGTCCGGGCCATGTCCTGAGCCCCGCCCTTTTTTTTCAGCTGCGCACGGTTTGCACGCCGTGCGCTTTTTTTTGCCGCTGAATCCACGCTTACCTGACATTATGTTTGCCTTGCCCGCCGCTTTTTTGTATTGTCATGGCAAATCAGGCAAATTCTGCCAGCCTGACACTCTTTAAAACTGGAGCTATGCCATGCTGAAACAATGCCTCGCAACACTTTTTCTGCTTTCATTGCCGCTCTGTGCGCATGCCGGCGATGCTCCCGGCCTGCCCCCGCTGACATCTCCGGCCAAAGCCGTAATCGCCCCGTCGCTCGCCACGCTTTTTGTGCAGGCCGACATCCCTGTAGAAATGATCGACGGCGCACCATGCATACGCGTGCTTCTTCCTTCCAACGCTCAGGATTTTCAAATCCAGCTTGACAATTCCCAGATACTCAGGACTTCACAGCGCGCCGTCATTGGCATGCCTGAAGGAGAGCTCAGCAGGGAACGCGCCAGAATCGAAAGCGAAATTGCCGCTCTTGAAGGCAAAATCGCAGCGATCTCGGCAAAAATCAGCTATGCGGCAGAAGACATTTCCCGCGGGATTGACATCCAGGCGCTGCATATTGAGCTTTCTGCCGCCCAGCAGCGCGTCAAAACCCTGAAGAACACGCTCAAGTCCTATCCGGAAAAGCTTGAGCAGCGCACCCTCTTCACCGCCGCCGTAACAAGCGATGCCGGTTCAAAGGTGTCGGCCGCTTACAGCTACAAGGTGCCTGACTGCACCTGGCATCCCGAATACAAGATAGACTGCTTTCCACGCCCTGACGGCAAGGGAACCATAAAGGTCCGCCTGGAAGCCGTTGTCGAACAAACGTCCTGCTTTGACTGGAAAAACACCGAAATACAGCTCGTCACCACCGGTGCAGGAGCTGTGCGTCAGCCGTCGCTGCGCAGCTGGAACATAGGGCATGAAGCAGAAGAGAAAAGAAGCATGGCCCGATACGCGATGGAAGACAGCGCTCCCATGATGATGGCGGCCGGCAACGCTGCGCCTGCGCGTAGCAAAACGCCAGCCAAGCCGGCAGTGGCCGATATTTCAGGCACGTTTGCTTCATGGACGCCCGTCATGAGGGGGCTGCCGCAGGGCGACAGCCGCATCTTGCTGAACAGCGCCGACGGGGAAGAAGACATCGTATGGAAAGTGCGCCCTCTCAACCGTGACGCCAGGGTGTTTCTCTGCGCCGAGCACGAGCTTGAAAAAAACATCGTCTGGCCCGAAGGCAGGGCAAGGCTTAGCCTTGACGGCGCCGCCATCGGCACAGATGACTTCACGCCCCGCAAAGGCAAAGTTTCGCTTTCTTTCGGCACGGATCCCAGGGTGCAGCTTGCGGCCAAAACAGAGCCCCGCAAGAGCGGGACCCAGGGCTTCATAGGCAAGGACAAGATTTGGGAATGGGCATGGCAGTACACCATTCGCAACGACCGCGAAACGCCGGTCAACGTTGCCGTTGAACGCCCCCTGCCCAAAAGCGTGAACAAAGAGGTGAAGGTCGAATACACGACCGTTCCCCAGGCAAAAGCTGAAGACGCCAGGCTGGTATGGGAACTGAATATTCCTCCTCACCAGTCCGCAGTGATTGAGCACGGAGTCAAAGTGACAGCCCCCGAAAAGCTGCCGATCATCACCCCTGTCGCTCCGTAACCCCCACCTTCAGGCAAACAAAAGCAAGATAAGTCCGTTGCCGATGACCATTACATCAGCGGCGGACTTTTTTTATGACCTGTCTGGAGCATTTTCAAAAATGCTCCAGACAGTTTTGCCGGAGGCAAAGCTGTCTCGCCAGCCATGAGCAGCCAGGATTTGTCAATGCGGCAAAGCCTCTTCCCCCAGGGCCACGCA
>JAGAZG010000060.1 GCA_017940105.1 Mailhella sp.
TATTTCCAGCCTGTTGACATGGAACCTGCCGGACTTGGCGGACTTCCTGCCTCTCAGTCTGACATGCATATGGAAGCCGACATCTCTGCGGTCGAAGGCAACAACCTTGGCTTCGGCGCGGGCGATTTTGTGCCTTACCTGACGGTTAAGTACCGCGCTGAAAAGAAGGGCGGCAAGACTATCGAAGGTAGCTTCATGCCCATGAACGCCAGCGACGGTCCCCACTACGGCAACAACGTCAAGCTTGACGGCCCCGGCGAATACAAGGTCACCTTTATCATCGAAAACCCCGAAAAGCAGAGCTTCCTTCTCCATGTCGACAAGGAAACTGGCGTGCCCGGCCGTTTTTGGAAGGAGCCCATCGTTGTCAGCTGGAACTTCAAGTATGTGCCCCGCAAATGGTAAGAGTGGCTTTATTTGATTGAAAAAAGGCCTTTGTGGATACGGCTATGCGGATGTAAGCCGCATAGCCGATGTTTTTGTGCACCTCTTTATAGCTGAAGGAAGTTATGCTTCATTTTTTTGTTCTCGTCTTTGAAACGCTGCTGGCAGTTTCCATCCTGCTTGGCTCCCTCATGGGCTTTGTCTGGCAGCGTAGCCTTTTTGAAGTCCGTGCCCCTGTGAAGTACGGGGCTTTGCTGGGCATTGC
Organism: Mailhella sp.; assembly: GCA_017940105.1. Lineage (GTDB taxonomy): Bacteria > Desulfobacterota > Desulfovibrionia > Desulfovibrionales > Desulfovibrionaceae > Mailhella. The sequence goes on from JAGAZG010000060.1 coordinate 650, forward strand.
TGCGGCAGTTGTCCTGGCAGGATTGAAAATGGGGACGGGATTCATAGTCAGGGAATATTACGATCTGGCGGTGTTGAGCATCATGCTTCCCTTTGAGTTCCTGCTTCTTTTTGAATTGTTCCGAAGTCGCTTCCTTTCTTCTGAGCAGGCGTCATCTACGTTCATGCGCTGCATCTTTTTTGCAGTTGCGGCTACATGGGCGGCCTATGCCCTTCCAGATATTTTTATTTATCCCTCAGTATTTGCCGTTGGTGTGGTACAGGTCGCCAGCAGCGAGTTCGTCTTTATTGTAGTGGGCTATGCAGCCGGGTTGCTTCTCTGCTACTTGTCCTGCAGCACAGCTTATAAAATTTCTTCGGCAGTACCGCTTAGGGCGCTGTTTCCCTTGTGCGTAGGCCTTTTGGTCTGCTATGTTACGCAGCAGATGATTTATCTGGGCCAGATTTTGATAGGCCGGGGGCTTTTGCCTCGCTATGACTGGGCGCTTGACCTGATCATTTTTTTGCTGAACAACGCTATTTACGTTTACCTCCTTATTCTGGCGCTTTCTGCTTTTCTGGCTTGCGTTTTATGGAAAAGCTGCAAAAGGTCGGTGATTTTCGGCAGCAACCCTGCAGAGAGGCGCAAGCAGCGCAGCCTTGTCAATAAGCGCGTTCGCAGCAGTTATTTTTACATGTTGCTTTTGGCTCTGGGAGCTATAACCATCACCGCAGGGCATTGGCTCGACAACAGGAAGGCGGAACTTTCGCCTCCAGTAGCCATGGAGGTTGAGGACGGCCTTGTTAAAATACCGCTGAGCATGGTCAGCGATGGGCATTTGCACCGGTTTGTTTACACGACGAAGAGCGGGGTCAAGGTTCGCTACATTGTCATACGCAAAAATGAAAGCGCCTATGGCGTTGGCCTGGATGCCTGCGACGTATGCGGTGCCAGCGGCGGCTATTACGAGAGAAAGACGCAGGTGGTCTGCATACTTTGCGACGTTGTGATGAACAAGGCTACCATTGGCTTTGCCGGCGGATGCAATCCGGTACCGCTGGCATTTTCTTTGAAAGATCCGTTTTTGATTATTGATACGGAAGATCTTGAAGCTGAAGAATCACGTTTCGCCTACTAACACAAGGAAATCAGCATGTTTTTCAGAATGATATTCGGAGCGGTCACGAGGCAGAAGCAAAAACTGCTTATCATGGCATGCACCATGGCGCTGGGCATTTCTCTTGCCACAGCCATGCTAAACGTCATGCTCGACGTAGGCGACAAGGTCAATCAGGAACTCAAGACATACGGCGCCAACATAATGGTGGAGCCAAGGGGCGCATCCATACTCAGCGACCTTTATGGAATGACTGAGGGATCTGGCGTCAACGACAAGTTTCTCAGGGAAGAGGAACTGCCCAGGATAAAAACGATTTTCTGGGCGTTCAACATCCTGGATTTCACTCCATACTTGGATATCAAGGTCAGCGTAAAGGGCGTTAGCGAACAGGTAACCATGCTTGGCACCTGGTTTTCCAAGCATCTTGATCTGCCCACGGGAGAATCCGTAGATGTGGGCATTAAGAATCTCAAAAGCTGGTGGGACATTAAAAATTCGTGGATGGAGGATGAAGATGAACATGGCGTCATGGTCGGCGCGACCTTTGCGGCCAAAAACAAGCTTAAGGAAGGCGATTCCCTGGAAATCACGGCCACTGATGCCAACGGAGGCGTGCAAAAGCTCGACGTGACCATACGTGCCGTCTACTATGCCGGCGATAATGAAGACGACGGCATCCTTGCTCCGCTTGCCACGGTGCAGCGCATTGCCGGACTGGAGGGAAAGGTTCGTCGAGTTGAAGTAAGCGCGCTGACAACTCCGGAAAACGACCTTGCCAAGCGCGCTGCACAAAACCCGCACAGTCTTTCCCATGACGAATGGGAAATTTGGTACTGCACGGCCTATGTGAGCGCCATTGCCTACCAGATTGACGAAGTGCTCACGGATTCCCGCGCCAAACCGGTGCTGCAGGTTGCTGCTTCCGAAGGATCCATCCTGGAGAAGACGCAGCTGCTCATGTTGCTTTTAACCATACTCAGCCTGGCATGCTCTGCCCTTGCCATTTCCAACTTGGTGACGGCCAACGTCATGGAGCGCAGCACAGAAATCGGCCTTCTCAAGGCTCTTGGCGCTTCAGACGGAGAAATTTCGCTTGTTGTGCTTACAGAAATGCTTTTCGCCACCATCGTCGGCGGAATCATCGGCTATGTTTGCGGCCTGGGACTTGCACAAGTGATAGGGCACACCGTGTTTGATGCGGCCGTTGACCTCAAGTTGCTGGTGATTCCCATCATAGCTCTTCTTGTATTCGTGGTGACGCTGGGCGGCAGCTTGCCCGCCATCCATATGCTTCTGCGCCTCAAGCCCACAGAAGTGTTGCATGGCAACTGATGGGCGGCGAAGCTTAAAACTTATGTCAGCGGGAATTTTCAATGACTAGAAGAAGAATGTTTTTTAAGATGGTGATGAGTTCGCTCATCCGCAGGCGTTCGCGCATGCTGGTGGCTCTTCTTGCCGTTACCATCGGCGCCACTGTGTTCCTTGGCATGGCCTCTGTTTATTATGACATTCCGCAGCAGATGGGCCGTGAAATGCGCGCTTACGGCGCCAACATGGTGCTTGTTCCCTCTGGTTCTGAAGGCTTGCTCGCCCTGGACGAAGCTGCTAAGGCCGAAGCCTCTGTTCCTCAGGGCAAGCTTGTAGGTGCGACGCCCTTCCGCTATGAAACTATGTACTACCATTTGCAGGGGCTCACCGTGGTGGGAACCAATATGGACAATGTTCGCAAGACAAGCCCGTACTGGCAGATTCAGGGCGACTGGCCGCAACGCGAGATGGAAGTCATGGTCGGCACGGATATTTCTGAGAACGCCCGCCTTTATTCAGGCAGCAGCTTTGAAATGGAGATCGTGCAGGCGGACGGCAAAAGGGAAAAGAAGGAATTCCGCGTCAGCGGCGTGGTGCGCTCAGGCGGTCCTGAGGATGGTTTTGTACTGATGCCCCTTGCGCTCATGGAAAAGCTCGCCGGCAATGAGGGCAAGGCTTCCATCGTAGAAATGAGCATTGCCGGCAACAGCGCTGAGCTGGAGTCGCTTGCAGAAAAGATTCAGCATGAGGTTCCGGCTGTGACGCCGCGCCTTGTCAAGCGAATCATGAACTCAGAAGCGTCGGTACTCGGCAAGCTGCAGGTGCTTGTTTACCTCGTCACGGCAATCGTGCTCTTCCTTACCATGATCGGCGTGGGAACCACCATGATGACCGTCGTCATGGAACGGCGCAAGGAAATCGGACTGAAAAAAGCCATTGGCGCAGAAAACAGGAGCATTGTGGGAGAGTTTCTTGGAGAAAGCTTGGCGCTGGCCATCGTCGGCGGAATCCTCGGCATTTTTGGGGGATATTTCTTTTCCCAGGCAGTGAGCATGAGCGTGTTTGGGCGCAGCGTGAGCATGCATGTTCCCATCGTCCTGCTCACCATGGTGACTTCCCTTGCAGTCACCGTGCTTGCGTCTCTCATGCCGGTTTTGCGGGCAACGGACGTGGAGCCTTCCATCGTGCTCCGCGGGGAATAGTATTTCCGTTATTTTTTATAGAGGTTCGATATGGCCAACATACTTGAATTGCAGGATGTGTGCATGACCTTCGGGCAGGTGAAGGCTTTGCAAGACATAAATTTATCAGTCAGGGAAGGAGAGTGGGTCGCCATCATGGGCTCGTCAGGCTCAGGCAAGACCACTATGATGAATATCATTGGCTGCATGAACAAGGCTACTTCGGGCACTGTCATTCTTGACGGCGAAAAGATTTCCCGCCTTAACGCAAAGGATCTCACCGCCATACGCCGCGATAAGATCGGGCTTATTTTTCAGCAGTTTTTCCTTATTTCTTACCTTACTGCGGTAGAGAACATCATGGTGGCCCAGTATTACCACAGCATGGCGGATGAGCAGGAGGCGCTGGAAGCGCTGGAGCGCGTGGGCCTTGGACATCGTGCGCGGCACTTGCCGCGCCAGCTTTCCGGAGGTGAACAGCAGCGCCTGTGCATTGCCCGAGCACTTATCAACCATCCCAAGATCATTCTTGCCGACGAGCCCACGGGAAACCTTGACGAGGCCAACCAGAACGCCGTCATGGATATTTTCCACCAGCTTCATAAGCAGGGCAGCACCATTATCGTGGTTACGCATTCACCGGATGTGGGTTCGCATGCCGACCGTATTGTTCGGCTGGAGTTTGGGCATATGGTTTCAGACGGGGAAAAGAAGGCGTAGAATCAGAGGCGGTCGTTTTGCCCGGCAGCTTAACGCATAGGGCAGAACTTCTGCGGAATACGGACATCCTGCATATATCTTTGGTGGGTCGACAACTCTTGGAGGATCGCACTTTGAAAGACAAATCATTCAGCTGGCTCGGAGGGATCTGCGCAGTCCTGGGGATGCTCATTGTGCTGACTCCGTATTGCATTTTCCCCGTCTGTACAAAGATGATGCAGCTTGAAGGCGGCAGCTTTGCGCCCATGAAATGCTTCTGGACGGCTCGATCCGTTCTTGGCAACGGTTCCATCATTATACTTGCCGGTATCATGACATGCCTCTGCAGGACTTATGCCCTGCGCGCGGCGCTGGGAGTTATGGCTTCCGCCGCAGGCATGGTTGTTGTTTTGACGCCTTCCTTTTTGATTGGCGTTTGCGCCGGGGAAACCATGCGCTGCCGCATGCAGACCGCTCCTTCTCTGTACTTGCTTGGCCTTTTGACTATTGTCTGCGGGCTTGCGCTTGCCTGGCGTTCTGCGCGCATGGCGCGTAAAGGGTGACATGATGAGCAGGCTTTCGCCTTTTTCCTTAGTCATAGGCAACATTGCCCGCAAGCCTTTCCGTACGTTCATTCTTTCTTCGCTCGTGGCTGTTTTCTGCATGGCGATGTTTGCCGGAACAGTCATAGGGCTTAAGATAAGCACCGGCACGCAGCTCGCGGCGGATAGGCTGGGTGCGGATATCTTGTTTGTTCCTTATGGATACGAAAAGAGCGTGCAAAGCTCTCTTCTGCGGGGTGAGCCAAGCTCATTTTACATGGATCGCGGACTTGTCGGCGAACTGCGTGGCGAAAAGGGCGTTTTGAGAGTTACTGAACAACTTTTTCTGGCGACGCTGAAGGCTTCCTGTTGCTCATATCCTGTGCAGATCATCGGCTTCAATCCCAAGACAGACTTTGTCGTCACGCCATGGATGAATCAGTCTCTGAACAGAGCCATGAACGAGAATGAGGTGGTTGCCGGCTGCAAGATATCTGGAAATCCCGGTGAAACGATCAGGCTTTTCGGAAGGGAGTTTTCCATAGCTGCAAAGCTTGATCCCACCGGCATGGGGTTTGACACTTCTGTTTTCATGGAAGTTGACAGGGCGCGGCGTTTGCTGCTTGACTCAGAGCTTGGCCTGTTGCTGCGCATTCCAGAAGGGCTTGACAAAAGCACCTTTATTTCTTCCGTGCTGGTCAAGGCTGAACCTGGAACCGATGTTACGTCTCTTGTAAACGGACTTTCTGAAAAATACGCCATCAGGTACAACCTGGATTTCACAGCCATAGCGGATATGATTTCATCCATTTCCTCCAAGCTTTCTGTTTTTGCCTCTGTTTTCAGAATGTTTTCCGCGGCTGTCTGGGTTCTTGCTGTAATGATACTGGCGTTTGTGTTTACTATCATTCTGCAGGAGAGGAAAAAGGAGTTCGGCATCCTGCGCATCGTTGGGGCTTCAAAGGGCCATGTCCGGCGGCTGTTTGTGGGGGAGGCGCTGCTCACGAGCTGCATGGGCGCGTTTTGCGGCGTAGTGCTTGCCGCGCTTGCCCTTGGGCTCTTCCATACCTACATTGACGTCACGCTGAATCTGCCGCGCATTGGCATAGGCTTTGGCAAAACGCTGCTCATCGGTGCTGGCGTTTTTGTGATGGGGCTTGTCACCGGTCCTCTTGCGTGTCTGCCTCTGCTGCGTAAGCTGGGCAGTATCGATAGCTATCTCATTATGAAGGAGGGCGAATGAGTGTTCTTCTTGAGGTGAAGGCCCTCAGTAAAAGGTTCAGCCGAAAGGATTCTACAGGGCAGGCCTTCAACGCGGTATCCGGGGTTGATTTTTTATTGGAAGAGGGCGGGTTCCTCACCGTGACCGGACATTCCGGCAGCGGAAAAACCACCATGCTGACCATGCTTGCCGGACTGATAACTCCCTCGTCTGGTGAAGTTTTGTTTCGCGGCACGAATATTTTTAGTCTTTCTGACAGGCGGCTTTCCCATCTGCGCAGCAAAGAAATCAGTTTTATCCCTCAGGGCGCAGAGCTTTTGGGCAATATTTCAATCTATGACAATGTCCGTTCTCCGCAGCTTTTTTCAGGTGGAGATGCCGAAGATTCAGGACGTGTTGACTATCTGCTTGATTTCATGGGCATTGGAGCGCTGGCTGAGGAATATCCAGCCAATCTTTCAGGCGGAGAGAAGCGCCGCGTTGCCATCGCACGCGCGCTTTTCAATCGCCCAGCATTGATTCTTGCCGATGAGCCCACGAGCGATCTTGATCCGGAAAACACCGTGATGATCCTTGATCTGCTGAAAAAAATTAATGCAGAAGGAACGGGCATCGTCATGGTGACGCATGACGAGAATGCTGCCGCCTGCGGGACCATGCGCACATGCATGGCAGGCGGCATGCTTGAGCCATGCTAAAATAATCAGCCTCGCAGCAGAGTGTGCCGCGTTAGGGGCGCAATAAAGTGCGTTTGCTGTTTTATTTCAGAACTGAATGAAGTGTTTTCAGCGCCATAATACAATCAAATATACAGAATGGCCGCTGTGTCTTGCAGATAAAGTGATGGCTTCTAGACAGGGTGACGCATTGTTGTGCATTAGTGGAGCGCAGCAATGAGAACTGTAGGCAGCGTTCACGGCGAAAGAAAAATCGGCGCGGAAGCCGAGGAGAAAAGCAGAAGGCGGTTCAACGATAAACCGTCATGCGTCGGTGCCATGGCCAGGGGGAGCCGCAGACTGTACAAACTGCGCAAGGTATCCACAAAAGATAATGAGCAATGGAGGTTGCATCGAATGAGATTCGCGTCGGCAATCTTGCTTTTCATGTTCGCGGCCTTTTCCTTTCCTGCGGTATACGCGGCGGAAGTGCCGGTTGATATCGTGCAGGTGAAGGGCCTGCAAAAATCTGTTAAATTTTCCCATGCAGCGCATGCAAATCTGGAATGCACGGCCTGCCACCACCTTGTCAACGGCAAGGAAAACCTTGCAGGCTGCGGCACTCCAGGATGTCACGACGACATTAAAGGCAAGCAGGGCGAAAAAAGTCTTTTCTATGTCATGCACGCACGCAAGGGGATGAAGCATGGCACCTGCATCAGCTGCCACCATAAGATCGCCGCAGATATGCCCGACAAGAAAACGCTTATGACCGGATGCAAGCTTTCGTGGTGCCATCCTGATGCCCGTTAGTTTCGCACGCAGCATGACACGCGTCCTGAGACGTGGCGGACAGCCAGAGGCGATGATGTTTTCAGTTACGTCGAACTGATAAGGTCTTCTGGCATTCCCGCATTCGGCATGAAATCGGCAAAGCAGTTTTTTGGCGAAAGAAATGACGGCAGGGTGGAGATCCCCATTAAGTTATTTTGACCATGCGTTTTGTATCAGTGAATTTTCATCAATAAAACCATTATGGTAAAAAGAACTGATGATAGTGCGCGATTTGCGGTTCCCGTGACGCTTACGCTGAAAGCGATGCTTCATTTTAGACAGACTTATCCGCTCGCCAGCCGTCTTCTGTCTCGATCGTTACGGATATCTGTTTTTCCGCGTCGATATGTTTCCGACAAAGCAAGACAACCGTCTCGACGTGCGGTGTCTGCGGGAAAAGATCGACCGGCTGTACGGCGCGTAAGGAATAAGCGGGGGCAAGACGGGCAAGGTCACGTGCCAGGGTGGCGGGGTTGCAAGAGACCAGCAGCAAATTTTGTGGCTGGTGTTTCAATAAGGCGCGTGTGACTTCAGCATCCATGCCGGCGCGCGGTGGGTCGGCGACAAGCAGGTCTGGCACGCCAAAGTTCGTGAACCTGCTTTCAAGCAAGGAGGCATCTCCGGATTCAAAGCTGAAAGAGCTTGAATCAAGACCGTTGATGCAGGCGTTTTGTCTGGCAAGCCGGACAGCCTGTTCTGCTGTTTCCAGTCCATAGACATGATCAAAATGGCGGGACATGCTCAGGGCGAGCCCTCCGACGCCGCAGTAAATGTCCCAGCAGGATTTGCCCCATCTTCCTAATGTTTTTTCAAAAAGTTCAGAGGCAAGTCTGACTGCGGTGCTGTACAAAAGTTCGGCAGCCTGACTGTTCACCTGAAAAAAAGACGCATGCCCGAGGCGAAAGTCCAGGGGGATTCCTTCAATGCTGAGCGTTTCTGAGAGTGTTGCTTCACCTAAAGAAAAAACGGCCCTTTCTCCGTAGGCTACCGAGGTCTGAGCTGTGCGGATGCTGTGGACAAAACCGGTGATTGAGCCTGAACGCATCATCTCTCCGCCGATCTGGCGAATACTGCCTTCCGTTGCCGGTGCTGGCAGCGTAATGAGCTCAAGCATGCATCCGCCGCCTTTAGGTTCGCGAACAACGGCAAACCTGAGTATGCTGTGGTCCCTGTCCTTTTTGGAGGCATTTTCTTGCATAGAGGCAGGGGCGGCATAAAGACCGTGTTTTTCACACTGACGGCGCAGTTCTTCCAGCACCTTCATAGTTCTTGCCGTCTGCAGTCGGCAGTGCAGGACGGAAAATGCCCGGTGAGAATATCGTTCGCGCAGCCCCAGTATTGTGCCGCCATCTTCACCGCGCGCGAAGCAGAATTCCATTTTGTTGCGGTATCCCCATTCAAGCGGAGCTTCTTTTCCGGCAAAGAGCGGCAGGGGAATGAAAGAGTCCTTAATGTTGAGCCGGCCAATGCGAATCATGGCGTCCAGAACAATGCGTCTTTTCCAGCGCAGCTGCGCATCATAGGGCAGCGTCTGCCAGGGACAGCCGCCGCATGAACCTGCATGGGGGCAGGGGGCGGCACGTTCTTCTGCGGAGCGGCGCAAAATTACTGAGGCCTGCGCTTCTGCAAAATGCTTTTGCAGGCGCGTGACGTGAGCCAGTACGCGCTGACCGGGCAGGGCGTGCTGGACGAATACGGCAAGGCCTTCCTTCGTACGCCCGACGGCCCGGCCATCAGATGAAAGCCCTTGAATTTCAAGTTCCAGTAGGTTCTGCTTTATCATGCCTGCCTTGACAGAAAGAGAGAGCTTGGGCTAAAAGAAAAAAGCCGTAATAGTCTGCGCCAGCATTTTGGAGGAGCAACAGTATGGGAGACCTTTTGACTCAGCTTTTTTCCAGCGCAATGCATTCCAGCGCCCAGGGGGTTGTGGGTGTCGGCTGCATTTGGATTTATTTTATCGTGATGATCTGCGCCATTGTTTATCGTGTGCGCCGCGGCGAACATGTGCATTGATGCTTTCGCTGTTGCCGAAGCAAAGCCCTTCCTGCCAGGAGGGGCTTTTTTTAGTCAGGCGTGCAAGGATGACTCCTGAGTGCGTAGCGGGCTGTGCCTTCTGCCAGAATCTTGTCAAATTCCTGCATATTGCTTTCGGCAATGTCGCGCAGCGACAGCAGCAGGGGGATGGCTGTATTCAGCCAGAATCTGCCGGAAACCTTGCCGGAAGAGCTTCCGCCATGGTCGTATTCTTTCACGAACGGGCGTGCGCTGTTGCTCAGTTCCTCACCCGTTTTTTCCAGGAAAATACGCTTGATGTCGTTTACCAGGTCGCGCGAGTTATACGGAAAGGGTACCGCTGCGAAGCTTTTCTTCATGTCTTCCCAAAGAAAAGGATCGCCTCGCAGGCCCCAGTTTGGCGGCTGAATACTGAAAAGTTCAGAAAGATAGCGGGTTTCTGCCATAATATCCTCCAGGCACATATCATCCACTTAAAGGCGCCAAAAGTCAAAGCCGGCATTTTGCCGTGGGTATGCGGGAGTCATGGCAGACAATCCGTGCTGAGGGTTTTCCTTGACAGCGGGGCTTGTTTATGAAAAGGCTTTCGGAAGATTTTTTTCGGAGGGAACATGCCAAAAGAAGATGCCATAGAAGTGGACGGCGTAGTGGAAGAAGCCTTGCCCAACGCCATGTTCAGGGTGAAGCTGGAAAACGGCCATGAGGTGCTTTCCCATATTTCAGGCAAGATGCGCAAGTTTTATATCCGTATTCTGCCGGGCGACAGGGTAAAGGTTGAGCTTTCTCCTTATGATTTGACCAGAGGGCGCATTACCTACCGCATGAAGTAGCATGTCTGGCTCTGATTCGCGTTTTCAGGCTGAAAAGAAAAGTTCTTTGCCGGCAATCCGGGCAGCAGGGCATGCCGGACGTACGTCCGTATTGCCACCAGCACAGACTTCTGATAATATTCTGATCCGTATCGCTCCTGGTGATGCGGGTCTTTTTCGTTATTTGCTGGAAGGAGCGGGGGGGCATCTTGCATTGCTTACGGTGCTTGACCCAAAAGAAACGATGCTGAAGCTGATTTTTTCGCCGCATCAGAAGGATGATCTTTTCGAGTTTCTTGATTCGGTGCGTAAAACAGTAGTTTTTCAGGTGCTTGAATGGCCTTTCGGCGGGGCTTCCTGCGCCTGTCCTTTCAACGCCGCCGCCCCTGGCAAGGGCATGGAGAGTGCTTTATGATAGCTCTTGGCGTCA
>JAGAZG010000061.1 GCA_017940105.1 Mailhella sp.
ATCCCGGGTCTCCGCGAAAATACAGCGTGCCGCCTACCATGCCGGTGCAGGCCCGTTCGCCGAGCACAGAAGGCGATTCTGCGCAGTCCCATCCGCAGACGATCATTTTGCCGCCGCCCATGAATTCGCAGGAGAATGAACCCGTGTTCCTGAGTATCCAGAGTTCTGGTTCCGGGTAGAGCGGGTCATGCTTCATAAGCGATCCTGAACGCGTGCCTGCCCGTCCGCCAATGTAAATCACGCCGGAAGCGGCGCAGTGCCCCGCGGTGTCGCCGGCGTCGCCCCTGATTGTGATGGCTGCCCCGGAATTCAGCCAGCCCACGTCTGCCGGAGCCGACCCCTCCACTATTATTTCTGTATGATCCAGTCCCATGCAGCCCACTCGCTGCCCGGGGTTGCTCACGTAGAAGCGCAGTTTTTTCCCATCGGCGTTCCAGAGCGGCCCGCCGATATCGTGCTGTCCTGAAGCGGCGATGTGAAATTCCGTTTCGCCCTGCGCCGCCGCATTGCTGATGGCAAGCAGCAGTTCCTGCGTAGACATGCGCGCATGCTGTTCCATAGTGTTTATACTGATCATGAGGACTCCTAACAGGCATAGGCTATGCCGAGCTTTTCGGCGATGGCGCTGTCGGTGGAAACGAGGGCGTCTGAGCGCCCGACGGGAAGCGAGCTGTTGCCTACCGGGGCCATGAGCTTGCGCATCTCGCTGTCGAACGAGAGCACGTAGTCGGCAATGGCCTGCGCGCCCTTGTCAACGTCCAGCCTGGCAACAAGCCTGGGATCCTGCGAGCATATGCCGTTGGGGCATAGTCCGGTTGAGCAGTTGTTGCAGCGCCCGTGTTCGTTGCCTACGCACCCCAGAAGCTGGATGAGCAGCTTGCCGCAGAATACGCCGTTGGCTCCGAGGCAGATCATTTTAAAGGCGTCTGCAGCAGCGCTTCCGGTCATGCCGATTCCTCCGCCGGCCCAGAGCGGTATCTGCCCCTGCAGTCCCTGGCGCACGGCGGCAAGGTAGCAGTCGCGCAGCTTGGAAACCACGGGATGCCCGGTATGGTCGAGCGAAACTTCGTTAGCCGCGCCTGTGCCGCCCTGTATGCCGTCAATGAAAAAGCCGCCGCATATCTTGTAGGGGTCACGCAGCAGATTGTTGTATACGGAAACGGATGTGGCAGAAGCCGCGCACTTTATGGCGACAGGCACACGAAAGCCGAAGGCCGCATTGAGCGAAAGATGCATTTTCTGCACGGATTCTTCAATGGAGTACAATCCCTGATGGTTGGGCGGGGAGTGCAGGGTGCTTTTGGGAACGCCACGTATGGCCTGGATATGCGGAGCCACCTTTGACGCCGGCAGCAGGCCGCCGTCACCGGGCTTTGCACCCTGGCCGATCTTGATGAGCACGCCGGCAGGGTCAGTCTTCATGCGGGGCAGGGCCTTGACGATGCGGTCCCAGCCAAAGTGCCCTGAGGCGATCTGAATGATGAAGTATTTGAGCTTGTCGGATTCCAGGAGCTTTACCGGCATGCCGCCCTCGCCGGAGCTCATGCGCACGGGCAGGCCGCATTTTTCGTTGAGATAGGCCGTGGCCAGGGCGATGGCCTCCCATGCGCGCGTGGAGAGCGCGCCGATGGACATGTCGCTGAAAATGAGCGGGTATATCCAGCGCACCGGCGGAGTGCTGCCTGTTTTGACCAGATTTCCGCCGCGGACGGCCAGAGGCAGTTCACGCGGGAGCAGCACCCTGCCCAGCGGCGCGAGCATGTCAAAGGTATGCCGCTCAGAATCCAGCGCCGGGTCAGTCATCTGGCTGATGCGTCCGACTACGATGGCGTCAAGCGTGCGCTGCGTATTCAGGTTGGATCGTCCGCCGCGCTTAAGCGGCAGGATGCCGCGGGCAGTCATGGGCATGCGCTGGTCGGGGTTGCGCACCGGGCGTATGGCATCGTTCGGGCATACTCGGTTGCAAAAGCCGCAACCCACGCAGAGCCTTTCAGGATCAGTGCTCTGTCGGATGACGGGCTTCGCGGAATGCTGGCCGCGCTGTCCGGAGCCTTCGGCGTGCGCCATGGCCGGATTGCAGCGCATCATGCCTGCTTCTATGGCGTGCTGGGCGCACTGCGCAATGCAGCTGCCGCACATGACGCACCGCTCAGGAGAGTATTCGATGATCCAGCGCAGGTCCTGCCTGCTCAGGTCCAGTGCCTTGGTCTGCTGCATGTCCATCCCCCTCTTACTGCCTGTGGCGCAGTACGTTCAGGTCATTGTCAATGACAACGAGCTCACGTTCGCCGGGGTAGATGTCCCGCTCCGCTATGCGTTCAGGCATGATGGCGTTGAGCCCGCACACTTCAGAAGAAACGGCCACCATGCCGGCCGTGCGGCCGATGACAACTGGACGCAGCTTTTTTGAATCGCAGCAGGTGATCATGCGTCCGTCCGGCAGCATGCCGATGATGGTGTTGGGACCGTTTATTTCCAGGTGAGCCAGTGTTTCGCGGATGAGGCTGAGCACATCGCGGTCTTCCCGCCGCTCGATTTCGGCAAAGGGCAGGGGCGTTATCACATGCCTGAAGCATTCGATGGGCCATTTCAGTTCGTGCAGCACATAGTGCAGGCTGTACAGCAGGCACTGCGTATCCGACTCAAAGCCTATGTATCCGCGGTGGAGCGACTTTTGAAATTCCATGTTCTTCGTGTAGAACGTGTTTTCGCCGTTGGCGCAGAGTGTGTAGCCCTGGAGAAAAAAAGGATGAGCGGCGTAGCGCACGATGTCGTAGTTGGTATTCTGCCGGCACTGGGTGACAATGTTCCTTGCCAGCAGGGGGCAGTCTTCATCCCAGAGGTGAAAGTATTCGGCTATGTCGCGCGGGTCGCCGATTTCTTTGAGGGTGAGCGTATCAGGCCAGAAGGAATAGACAAAACCGCTGCAGCTGCTCTCAAGCATGGAACGCAGAGTAAGGCGCGTATCCAGCAGCAGTTCTGCGCATTCTTCCATGCTCTTATGCCGGTATTCCGGAGGGTAGTCGTATACGCGGAAGAGATAGCGAGGCATGGCCCTGATATCCATGCCGGGTTGAGCTTCAAGCCGCGGATGCCAGTTATACAGCAGGGTGAAGCTGTGGTCGCGCATGTATTCGTCTATGCAGGCCACGCTTTCATCGGTGCAGGCAGCGGAGAGGATTGGCTTGTCCTTGAATGCGCCGAACGGACCTCCCATATCCTGCATGACCATGGCAAAGCCGGAATTATCGTGCCCCTCCTGCTGTGGCAGCATCAGCCGCAGGGCGACTGACGGACCGACGGGGTCTTTGCTTTTTATGGAACCTATTCTGCACATGACCATGCTCCGGATAATAACTTTTGAAATAAATATAAAATTGCTTCATGGCGAATGCATTTTGCAGGAGGGACCCGTGGCCCCTCCTGGTGCCGTGTTCATACGTCTATCAATGCGTCCACATCATTTCGGCATAGCTGGGCAGAGGCCAGTTCTTTGCCGACGTCATTGATTCGATCATGTCGGCGATACGCCGGCACTCGTTCATGGCCGGCAGAACGCTGTCGCGGGCGGCCCGTGCGCTTTCAAGCGCGCCGTCTGTTCCGTTCAGCGCGTCGCGCTGCTCGTCCAGTATGCGCAGGGCATTCATGAATCCTGAGGTAGCTGAAGCAAGCATCCGCAGGTATTCCAGATCGGACACGGGCGCTTCGCCGAGAGCTTCGCGCGTGCGATTGACCAGCTGCGCCGCTTCGCTCTGCGCCTTTTGCGCCGCGGGCATGATCAGGGTGCGGCCTATGCGGCTCGCGGCGGCAGCTTCTATGCCGATGGCCTTGGCGTAATTTTCAAGCAGTATTTCCTGACGTGAGAGGCATTCGCGTTCTGAAAGCACGCCCTGGCGAACAAAGGCGGAGATCACCTCAGGATCGCTGTAATGCTCAAGGGCGGTGACGGTGTCCCGGTAGTTGGGCAGCCCGCGACTTGCCGCTTCACGCGGCCATTCTTCGGTATAGCCATTGCCATTGAATACGATGGGAGCGTGTTCGGTGAACAGGTCGGTGAGCAGGCGCTGAACGGATTCGTTCAGAGCAGAGCCGCCGGCGAGCTCATGTTCCAGGCGGTCGGCTATTTCTTCAAGGGCGCAGGCTACGGCGGTGTTGATGCTGATGTTGGCGGGCGCTATGGATTGTGACGAGCCGACGGCCCTGAATTCAAATTTGTTGCCCGTGAAGGCAAAGGGGCTGGTGCGGTTGCGGTCAGAGTAATCCCGCGGCATGGGCGGGAGCACGTCCACGCCGATGGTCAGTGTTGGACACCCGGCGGATGCGCATGTCCCCCTGCCGGCGAACGAATCGATGACTGAGGCAAGCTGGTCGCCGGTATAGACAGAGATGATGGCCGGCGGGGCTTCGTTTGCTCCCAGCCTGTGGTCGTTGCCCGCGCCGATGGTGGCAAGGCGCAGCACAGCGGCATGCTTGTGTACGCCGCGCAGCACCGCTGCCAGAAATACGAGAAACTGGGCATTGTCCTGCGGAGTGTCGCCTGGCCTGAGCAGATTGTTGCCGTCCGAGTCGGCTAGCGACCAGTTGTTGTGCTTGCCCGAACCGTTTACGCCTTCAAAGGGTTTTTCGTGCAGCAGGCACATGAAGCCGTGGCGGGGCGCAATGTGGCGCATAAGGTTCATGACCAGCATGTTGTGGTCTGTGGCGATGTTGACTTTTTCGTACAGCGGGGCAAGTTCAAACTGCGCCGGGGCGACTTCGTTGTGCCGGGTCTGCGCCGGTATGCCAAGACGGTACAGGGCATGCTCAAGATCTTCCATGAAAGCCATGACCCTGGCAGG
>JAGAZG010000062.1 GCA_017940105.1 Mailhella sp.
CATGCGGTCGCCGACTTTTTCGACCAGCTTTCCGTAGATTTTGCCCTGCGACTGCTCCAGCAGATTGAGCTGCCGCTTCATTTCTTCATGGAAGCTGAAAAGCAGGGCTTCGCGCTCGTCAGGGCTGAGCTCTTCCATAGGCTTGCGCTGCAGGGGCTGCGGGCGCACGGGATTGACAACCGCAACCTTCTTGGATTTCGTGAGCTTGTTCAGCGAAATCTTGTTGATCTCGGCGTTGAAGCTCTCGTCGTGGGAGCGCAGGGCGGTGAGGATCTGCCATACGGCTGAAAAATCAGTCTCGTCCAGAATGTCTTCGGGCTTGGTGCCGGGCTTCACCACCACGGGGATGATGATGTAGCCGAACTTCTTTTCGTCAGGCTGACCGCGCCGGAAGTTGCGCATGATGCGGCCAACGGATTGCACCACGTCCACCTGCGAACTGCGTGAATTGAAAAAGATCACGGCGTCCAGTGCGGGAACATCCACGCCTTCGGCCAGGCAGCGCACGTTGCAGAGCACGCGGCATTCCTGCGGGTCATCGGCGTCAGCCTGAAGCCATGCCAGTTTCAGCGCCCGTTCCGCACTGTCCATACTGCCGTCGATATGCTGTGCCATAACCTTTATCTGGCGAGGGGCGGAGTATGCTTCTTCCGCAGGCAGAGCCTTTGCCGTTTCCCTGGCATCTTCAAGCATCTTTGCCGATACCAGAGGCAACTGGTTCGCTGTCTTCTTGGATGACTGCGGGTCGCCTTTCTTGTCGATGTTGGGGCAGAACGCCAGCGCACGCTTCATCAGGCGAGGGTCGTCGTTCCAGGTGAGCCCGCCGTCACCGAGCACATTTTTGGAGAGTCCCTGTATGCAGCCGAGCATTTTGGAAGCGGAGTCAAAGTTCAGTTCCTTGCTGTCAGGATCGGCAGCTTCGGCCTTGACGGAGTCAGGCAGATCGCGTTCGCCGTCCACGGTGAGCACGAGAACCTTGTAGTCCGTGAGCATGCCATGCTCGACTGCGTAGGAGAAGCCCACGCGGTGAAATTCTTCGCCGTACAGGGCCGGATCGTCCATGGAACAGAGGATGCCATCGTTATCGGCCGCCTGCTTTTTGGCGTTTTCCTTGTAAACGCGCGGCGTTGCGGTCATGTAGAGGCGCTTGCGACCCTTGATGTATTCGGCGTCGTGTATTTTCGTGAAGATGGCTTCGTCCTGTCCGGCAAAGTTCAGCCCCGTTGTTCGGTGCGCTTCATCGCAGATGATCCAGTCGAACACGGCGGCGTCACCTATGCGGCCTTCTATGATGCGCTGCGCGTCATGCACGGCCTCGATGGACTGATAGGTGGAAAAGACGACCAGCAGACCATCCTTCTTTTGGTATTTGACAAAGCGCTCGGCAATGACGCCGCTGTCTGTAGAGGCTGGAAGGGCGAGATCAGTAATGGAATCGCTGGAATCGGCATCTTTCTTGCGGCTCGCCTTGGCGTCGGAACAGATGCAGATGGCATTCATTGGAACGGCCTTGTCGGCCATCCATGCGTTCAGGCTCTGATTGAGCAGCGATATGGACGGCACAAGAAAGAGCACGCAGCCCTTGCCGCCGGTTTCCTGCTCCACGATGCGCAGCGAGGTAAAAGTTTTGCCTGTGCCGCAGGCCATGATGAGCTTGCCCCTGTCGTGATCCGCATAATATTCGTGCGCTTTCCGCATGGCCTCGACCTGGTGGGGCAGAGGAGTTTTGGCCGCGCTGGCTTGCAGGGTATCCGTCTGGAACAGTTGTTCCCAGTCGACAGGGGAAGTCTGCAAGACTTCAAGGCCGATGCGGATGAAGGGCGTCTGGCGGTTGGTTATGTCTTCAAGGGCGTTGGTTCCCCATTTTTCTGTGGTGGAGATCCATACATGTGTTGAGAACGCAGTGTTTTTCTCGCCCGTGACGGGATCGGTGAACAGGCGTCCGGCATTGGTAATGAAGGAGTCAACGGCTTCTTTCTGGATTGTGGTATCTTCAGCATAGAATTTGCACTGTATGGCCCAGTATTCGCCAAGATTGTCGCGGGCAACAAGGTCAATGCCGAGGTCTTTGACTCCGAGATCGCCTTTGGAAGGAAACTCTTCCCAAAGCCAGACGTTGGTCAGCGAAGCCTTGTGCGCAGGGTCGTTTTGCAGCCATGCCTTTATCAGGCGCTCAAAGCGCATGCCTTTTTCGTGTTCTGTCAGGGAATCGGAACGGATATAATTGAGAACGTCAAGAAAAGTCATGGACATGGCTGGCTCCGGCATTTGCGGTATAAAAGCATGCCGATTTTATGCGCAACATGCGGGGCTGGCAAGACGGTACGGTGATGCGAAGCGAAAAAATAAAGGGCACGGATGGAACCGAAACCAACCATGCCCTAGGCGCTGCTTCAAAGGAGGAAAAACGGCAGCGCACATCAGAACGATAAGCCATCACTTCTGACGAAGTCATAATAAGCTTGAAAAGCCATGAAGGTCAATGGATTTCAAGGAATATGCATTGACTGATCAGCACTTCGCCACCGCCAGCTCGTCCCAGCAGGTCGTATAAGAAGGCGACTTGTGATCCTGCTTCAGCGCCCATACTCCCTTGCCAAGCCCTTCAGCGCCGAATTTTACCGTGCCTCGCCCGTAGCGCAGGTTGGCGGCGTCCAGAGAAAGCATGAGGGCGTTGCGCCGGGCAACGTGCGCCTCATCCGCCATGGTGAGCAGGCTGCCCTGCACCTTGCCCCGCTCGAACAGGTCGAAGAGAATCACGCCGGCCTTGCCGTAGGGCACGCCTGATTGGAACATGACCTCGACGCTTGCGGTCGCCGCCCTTATGAATTCTGCGGTATCGCTGGTTGGGCTGCGGAAGACTATCTGCCGCGAGTCGCTGACGAACGGCTCGTGAAAATACGACGTATGCATGAACACAAGCATGGCGGAGGATACCAGCTTTTCCCTGCGCATGCGTTCGGCGGCGCGGGCGCTGAACGAAGCGACGGCCTGCTTGAGCAGGGTCACGTCTGAGATCTTTTCTCCGAATGAACGGGAGCAGACCAGTGTCTTTCTGGTGGCAGGGCGTATCTGGTCATCATCGATGCAGGATATGCCGCGAAGCTCCTGCTGCGTTCGCCAGCCTGTGACGGTGAGGCGCTTCTGCACCCATTGGGGATCGGCGTGCTTCAGGTCGTATACCGTGGTGATGGCGAAGCGGTTGAGCATCGCGAGCTTCTGCCTGCCGATGCCCCAGACTTCCTCCACGGGTATGCGCATGAATATGGAGTCCAGCTCTTCTTCCGGGCGCAGCAGCGAGAACACGCCGGAAGGCAGCTTCTTTGCGCCGTGATTCGCCAGCTTGGCCAGCGTCCTGGTAGTGGCGACGCCGACGGATACGGGTACGCCCACCCACTGCAGCACGCGGGATCGTATCTCCCTGGCAATGGCGAGGGCGTTCGGCGCTTGATTTGGCGACAGCTTCACGAAGCACTCGTCTATGGAATACTGCTCTATGTCTGTGCCTGTGACGGACGCCACCACGCGCATCACGCGGCTGGAAATGTCGCCGTACAGGGGAAAGTTGGACGAGAACACGTTGATGCGGTGCCGCCTGATTTCCCTCTTGAGCTTGAAGACGGCTTCGCCCATCTTTATGCCGAGCTTCTTCACTTCCTGGCTTCTGGCGATGACGCAGCCGTCATTGTTAGAGAGCACCATGACCGGCTTGTTCGCCAGGTCCGGACGGAAAAGGCGCTCACAGCTTGCGTAGAAGTTGTTGCAGTCGATGAGCAGGAAGAGGGTGCGTGGAAGAGTGGGCATATACAGAAATCAACGTTTATTTGTTTGCTTTTTGTCGTTTCCACGGCTTGAAAACACTTATTACGACCATGGCAATAACGGCAATAACCTGAGCAACGCCGCCGCCCAAATGCTGCTTCAGTATTGCTAAGTATTCTTGAGAAGCCGCAGCATTTGCTCCAAGCTCTGTTGACAGCCGCAGCAGAGAGCTTTCAAGGGTTCCGAGCCATGTCCCAAAGGCAACGCAGGCTATTAGGGCTATCCATTTTACAATTATCCATCTGTGTCTGAAAAAGCCCCATTCTGTAAACAGGCTGTATATAAGTCCGGTTATGAAGCAAAGTAAGACGCCTATGTTGACCAAGACCCATTGGTCAGCCAAATGTGCGGCGTAATCCACGCCGAAAAAGGCTTTTGCAGGAATCCAGCCCATATATTTTCCCAGGGAAAGCAAAACAAGAGACATGGCCGTTCCAAGCCAGCAGCAGGCTGCAAAAATGTGCAGAGACTTGACGAGCTTTTGAGATTTACCAGTCAGTTTCATGATGTCACTCCGGGTAAGAGAAGAGAATATACCTATAACAGGCTTCCCTGTCTGATCCCAGCTTGCCTTATCAGCTCCGGCGGCGTCAATCCCAGAAGATTTTTGTAATCATCGCCGTCACGAAGCCAGCCCTGAGCATCTTCCAGAATCAGCGGCATGCGGTCATGCACGGGGATCATGCTTCTGTTGGCGGCAGTCGTAAGAATGACGAAGCTGTTCTGATCACGGAGCCCGGCAAAGAACATCTGCTGTCTGTCAGGCAGGGTGAAGGTATATTTCACCTTGCTTTTGTCCCATTCATGGAAGCAGTCGGCAGGAATGACCACGCGCCCGTACCGCAAGAGATTTCGGAACATCGGCTTTTTCATGACTGTTTCAGAGCGGGCGTTGATGACCAGCCTGCCGTCAGGGAGCCTGAAGCCGAATTGCAGCTGGAGAGGTGAGCTGACTGCCGTCAACACCGTCGCATTATCCGAAGGGCGGATGTTTCTGCCTTGAAAGTTGAATGAGCAGCACATGGGTAACTGGCACACCTACAAATTGGAATTTGTCAATCAGTTGCTGATACGAGCATTACTACATATCTGTTCAAGCTCTTGTCATAGACGCTCCAGCAGCATGCGCCATACCATTCATGTCCGTCATCAAAAAAATCTGACCAGTCTGTTGTCCATTCATAGATGTCAAGCTCATCTGTACCGTTTGGAAACAGAACCTCGTTCACTTTTTTGAAGTCTTCAGGTTTGTTTTTTCTGCCGTGCACCGGTTCCATCAACGCATACCAGTAAGGAACCGTAGTTCCACAGTTCTCGTCATTTGGTTCCCATTCGGCATCATACCAGACGTTGCCATAATAATCAGTCTTTACAATATTCGGGCAGTAGAAAAACACCTGCCGGTCCAGAGGAGAAGGCTGCGCCTTATCGATGTCATAAATCAAAGGGTGCAATTGATCTGCAAGGTCATCATTAAACATTGTTCGGGCGCTTTCTTTATCCTCTATGCTTTGTTTCACCAGCCAGTCAAAGACAAAACGCAGAGCTTCCCTATGTGATTCCATCCCATCATGAGGCTTATCGCTATATAATATATGATAATCAACCTCACCGACAAGATGATATTTACTATCCTGATCATATTGCTTTATATATTCATAGAAAATGTCATTATCTATTTTTTGCATAATACATACCTGTAAATCCTGGTTTGTCTGTCCGTTGCTTTCACACTTTATGCACCGCATACGTGACTACGCCCCAGATGTGCACGTATTCGCGGTTAGTGATGTCGATCTTCGGATAGTCAGGATTCTCAGGGGCGAGGTACGTCTTGCCGTTATGCCGGATCAGGCGCTTCACCGTCAATTCACCATCAATGGCCGCGATCACGATCCTGTTGTGTTCTGCAGGAATGGAACGGTCAACGACGAGCAGATCGCCGTCAAAGATGCCCGCGCCGGTCATGGAGTCACCGGAAGCGTGCAGAAAGAACGTGGCCGCTTCATTGCGCACGAGATGGGTGTGCAGGTTCAGCTTGTCTTCGACATAATCATCTGCCGGAGAGGGAAAGCCGGCTTTCACCGGCGAAAGGTAAAGGGGTAGGGCAGCTGCATTGCCGTCCACGGGTGCGGCTGAGCCGATGAAGATGGCTTTGGTTTCTTTTGTGTTCATGGTTGGCATGATAGGCGCTGTATGCGCAGTCGGCAAGTGAAAGATGGCGTAAGGCGCAAAGTCAGCTCACTCCCGCGCTCCCGTTGCCGTTTTCTGCATTTCTTGTTTTATTTCACATAATTATATTGCTTACGGGAGGACGGGAGTCATTTTTTTATAAAGTGTACATAGAGAGAAAAAAGAGAGTAAGCACATAGCATTACTCTATGAAAACACTTTGCAGCAAAGATCCTCCCGTGACGCCCGTCGGCGTTCCTGCTTCTAAAAAGCACGCAAAATCAGCACGATTCGCAACGTAAAAGAGTGCAGTAGGCACGGGAGGATGTGAGAGCCGTGCTCAAAGCAGATGCTATGGGGGCTACAGCCAAGGTACAGGCGCAGAAGATTTTCTAAGTTTTTGGTATGGGAACAACTATCGCATAGCTCAAGAAATCGTTCTTGATTAGGTTTCCCATGAAACTTGACATTAGTATCATTATTGGTACTATCGAATCAAGGAGCCTGTTGTGAGCATTGAAAAAATATTAGAGCGCATGCGCAACAACCCGAAGAATATCCGCTTTGATGATCTTGACGCCGTGTGCAGAAGGTATTTCGGCGAACCAAGGCAGAGCGGGTCGAGCCACAGGATTTATAAGACACCGTGGCAGGGCGACCCGAGGATCAATATCCAGAATGACAACGGCATGGCAAAGCGGTACCAGGTGGTCACAGTGCTGGCAGCCGTTGACAAGCTTCTGTCAATGAACGGAGAAGATAATGGACGCTCATAAGTACACCTACAGGGTTACATGGTCGGCAGAAGACGAGGAGTACGTCGGTTTGTGCGCCGAGTTTCCCTCGCTTTCGTGGATGGACAAGAGCCAGGAAAAGGCTTTCATGGGCATTGTTTCTTTGGTCTGTGGCATCGTTGAAGACATGAAGTCCAACGGAGAAACCGTTCCCGTGCCTTTATCAGAGAGAAAGTACTCCGGGCATTTCGTCGTGCGCACCACACCGGAAACGCACAGAAAACTTGCCATGCAGGCAGCAGAGGCCGGCGTTAGTTTGAACAGACTGGTCAATTCGCTGTTCTGAAGAATATGGACGCCGAAGTCGCTGAAGCAACGCTGAAAATGGTTGAGGATACGTGGAACATGCTTACAGACATGGCTATCACCGTAGAATAATAAAACATGCCACAAAGACAGCAAAGCCGTGCAGATCAATCAAGACCTGCACGGCTTTTTGCTTTAGAGACTCTTGGCACTATCACCAGTAAAATGCCTTTACATGCTCATACTGAGGGTGCAGGGCGTTCTTGCCCAGATACTTTTCGTCGCTGAAGCCAGCCAGCTCCGGGTCGGAAACTTCCTGAATGAAGTAGCCTTCTGAGCGGTATCCGTCGCCAGAGCCGAACTCTTTTTCACCGAGATGGCTGTGGAGGACGCCGTCAGGCCCGATCAGCCAGAGAACACGCGTGCCGTCATCATGCTTGCCTGCGCAGCAGCACGCAAGCACAGGAAATTCTCTGCCGTGATCGTCAAGCTTGTGTCCGAGCACTTCGGCTTTGACCTTGGGGATGACCGTGCCGTCTCTGCAGATCGTATAAGCTGCCATGAAGTAGTTCAGATCATCCCAGGCGTAAAAAGGATCATCTTTGAAAATGCCGAACGCCGGTCCTGTGTGGTCGGCATTCAGCTTTTTCAGGATGGCAACAGAAATGCGCAGGTGCTCTGCAGCCTCTGCCAAGTTTGCCATGCGGGCAAGTTTATCAGAAGGAAGCATCGTCAAGTCCTTTTTTAGTGGTTGCAATGTTCACGGCATCGTCCGTAAGCACGGTTTTTGAGTCGATAAAGGCATCAAGAGCCTCAAGAGAGTAGCGAACAGTCTTGCCTATTTTCACAAAGGCCGGTCCCTGGTTCTTCGCACGGGCAGCAGCAAGGGTGCTGGGCGAAATGTTCAGGTAAGACGCGGCCTGTTCCGAGGTGAAGAGTATTGGTGTAGGCATAGAATGACTCCTTATTTTGCAGTGAATCATGTCGGTTATAGATGTACATTTGCCGTATTGTATAAATATTGGCGTCCCTAGATGGAGAAAATCACGTCAGGAATCAAAGAAAAATTATGAGTTGTATTATGAAGTATTGATGGCTGCGGTGGTGTGACGTGGCATCGCCATGCCGCAGTATTGCATAAAAGACCAGTAAGTTATTCAGAGTACATAAAAAAAGAAGCAGACAGCGCTATCATGTTTCCGGCTCTTGCAACCCCGTGCCTCATTAGATATAAAAGAAGCATGAACACGCATGACGCCGCATACAAAGATTTTTTCAAGCACCCGGAGATGGTGGAGTCCCTGCTCACCGGTTTTGTGCACGAAGATTTCGTTGCCGAGCTTGATTTTTCCACGCTTGAGCATTGCCCGGCATCATACATCACTGATGATTTGCGTGAGCGCATGGACGACTGCGTTTGGAAGGTCAAGTGGCGGGGGCGCACGAGCTATCTTTGCCTGATACTGGAGTTCCAGAGTACGCCCGATCCGTGGATGCCCGTGCGCATAATGACCTATACAGGACTGCTGTGGCAGGACCTCGTAAAAACAGGTGAGCTCAAGGCTGGAGAGGCATTGCCTCCGGTGCTGCCGATAGTTATTTACAATGGTGTCGGGGTATGGACCGCGCCGCTTTCGGTAGGTGAGGCTTTAGGACCTGCGCCAGCAAGTCTAGAGCAGTACCAGTCCGGGCAGAAGTATTTTTTGCTGGATGAGAAGCATTGCGGCGACGCGCAGACTAGTGGCGAAAACCTGTTTTCTTACATGGTACGTTTTGAAAAGGCGAAAACGCCTGAAGAGATACAGTTAGTGCTTCGGTCGCTTCGTCAACGGCTTTCAGAACCTCAGTACAGGGAACTGCGTCGACTGTTCAGCGTATGGGTGGGCCGCGTCGTGCTGAGAAATTTAGGGCTGAAGAAAGCCCTGCCGGAATTTAGGGATTTACAGGAGGTGGAAAACATGCTTGCAGAAACAGTTGCTTCTTGGAAGGATACATGGCTGGCAGAAGGGCGTGTGGAGGGCCGCCTAGGCAATCTCGTAGAAAACATCCGAACCTTGATGGAAACGCTTTGCCTGACAAAAGAAAAAGCCATGGATACACTGAAAGTATCTGAGGAAGACCGCGCCAAGTTGTCATCCTTGCTGTAGCAAAGCATTTTTTCAGAATTATTGGCTAAAAATAAGCCGTCAGCATAAAACTGGCGGCTTTTACATTAGATTAGTTATTATTCCACCAAATAAGGAGCCAGCGGCACACCTTCAGG
>JAGAZG010000063.1 GCA_017940105.1 Mailhella sp.
AGGGGGTAGTGGCCCTCGTAGGCATCAATGTCCCGCAAAAGCTGTCCCACCTTGCCCGGCTCCACCAGCGCCGCCCGGTGCGTCACCTTGCGGGGCCGCAGCGCGCCGCGCAGGTCGGCGGCGATGTTGTGTTTGGCCCGTCCGGTGACAATCGCGTATCGAAAGACCTGATTGATGATTTGCAGCAGGCGGCGGGAGGTCTCGTAACAGCCTTTCTGCTCCAGCGGCTTGATCACGGCCAGAATGTCCTGCGTGTCCAGCTCGGCAATGTGCTTCGCGCCGATGCCGGGGAAGATGTAGGTTTCCAGACGGTACATGACCGTGCCCCGGTGCTTTTCGGAGAACTCGGCGAGGCGGGTTTCATGCCATTCCCGCGCGATGTTCTGAAAGCTGTCGCGCTGGGCGGTCAGGCGGGCCTTGCGTTCCTCGCGCTTGTGTTCGGAGGGGTCGATACCCTGCGCCAGCAGTTTCTTGGCTGCATCCCTCCGTTCGCGGGCATCCTTCAGGGACAGGGTAGGGTAGTCGCCGAAACTGAGCAGCTTGCTCTTGCCCTCGAAGCGGTAGGACATGCGCCAGAGCTTGCTGCCGCTGGTGGGGATGAACAGGAAGAGGCCGCCGCCGTCGAAATACTTTCTGGCTCTGGCCTCGGCCTTCAGGCCACGGATAAGGGTATCGTTGAGAGGCATGGGTACTCCGCTGGACGTTGGTGGACGCCGGGATGCCCCAATGGACAAATCTCTATAATTTCAGTGAGTTGCTTGTGTGGGTATCGTCTCGGCATCCGTTGCTCGGTACCTTCAGATATACCCACAAAAATCGTGGATGCAAGCGGATGCGGATGGACTTCGGGAAACTGAATTTGCCAAAAAAAGTGAAGAACACCAAAGCCTAATGGACTTCAGTGTTCTTCATTGTACCTTAAAGTGGCGTCCCCAAGCGGATTTGAACCGCTGTTGACGGCGTGAAAGGACTAAAATTTGAAATCTCATGGTTTGCAGAAATTGTACCATCGCATGAAATAATTGAATTTTTCTGAAAGGGCTTTGCGGTAATTTGACAGAATTTGCGCGAGTGGTTAGCATGGTTGTTAGCACGGAAACGCTGTGCGAACCAATGGACGCATATTTTTGCCAGGAGCCGCACCATGTCCTCAAAGCGTAATAAAACCAACTACACAGGCGTCTATGCGCGCGAGCATGAAAGCCGTCGATACCGCGGCAAGCCGGATGTCTGCTATGACATCTGTTTCCGCCTTCCCGGCGAACGTAAGCTTATCTGGGAAAAGGTCGGCTGGCTCAGTGAGAAAGTCACCGCATCCATGGCCTCCCATGTCCGCGCCGAACGCCTCAAGCATGCGCGCAAGGTGGACAATCTCCCCGCCGACAATGCCCGCCTGACACTGGATGAGGTTTTTGAGCGTTTCCGTACTGATTACCTCGAAGTCATGCGCAAGCGTCCCATGGACGCCGTAGGCATCTACGAGAAGCGCATCAAGCCGAAGCTTGGCCATCTCCCGCTTATCGGAATCACCGCCGTGGAAGTGGACGCCTTGAGAAAGGGCGAGTCGCACCTGTCTCCGCAATCCACCCGGCACACCTTGAACCTCCTCGGCCAGATATTCCGGCAGGCGGCGCGGTGGGGCTTGTATGAAGGCCCCATTCCCACGGAAAACGTGAAAGTTCAGCAGAGCGACGGACGCCGTATGCGTTTTCTGACAAAGGCTGAAGCCAAGACGTTGCTGGATGCTTTGCATGACCGCAGCCCCAGCCTGTGGCAGATGGCGCTTGTCTCCCTGTATACGGGCCTTCGGGCGGGGGAAGTGTTCAATCTGCGCTGGGAGCACGTCAACTTCACGGACGGAACAATCACGGTTATGGATTCCAAGAACGCCATGAACCGCGTCGTCTACATGCCCGAACAGGTGAAGGACATGCTTGTAAAGCATCAGGCCGAAACAAAGGGGCAGCCCGGCCGTCTGGTCTTTCCGAAAGCCGGAACGAGGAATACGCCGCATCACCAGATAAGCCCCGGCTTCCGCATGATTCTCCGCGATACCAAGCTCAATGAAGGCATAACCGACCCCCGCGACAAGGTTGTGTTTCATACGTTGCGGCATACCTTTGCCTCGTGGCTTGTGCAGGCGGGTGTGCCTCTCTACACGGTGCAGCGTCTCATGGGCCACAAGTCGATTGTCATGACACAACGCTATGCGCACCTGGCTCCCGACCAGGGCGCGGAAGCGGCGCGGCTGCTGTCTGGCATATCGCTGGCTGGGGAGCACGAAGCGGCTTGACATTAGTCGCTTAAAAGCTACTATCTCGTTATGGAAATTGTCCACTACATCAAGCAGGACGGTGAAGACCCGTTCCAGAAATGGCTGGATGCGCTCAAGGATATGCGTGCGCGTATCGCAATACTGCGCCGCATAGACCGTGTCGCTCTCGGCAACTTTGGCGACCATAAGGCATGCCGGGAAGGCGTGTCTGAAATGCAGGTGGATATGGGACCGGGATACTGCGTCTACTATTTTCAGCATGGACAGACAATCGTCGTTCTGCTTAGCGGCGGCGAGAAGCACGGGCAGGACAAGGACATAGCCATGGCAGTTGCCTACAAAAATGATTTTTTGCAGCGGTTGCGCGAGGAGTGATTGCAATGGGTACTCCGTATATTTCTCATGAGGAGGCTACATTGGAGAGCTTCCGAAACAACCCTTCTTTTGCTGCAGAATACCTCAATTCCGTATTTGAAGATGGCGACCAACAGGAAATTATGCTTGCGATTCGTCGCCTAGCTGATGCCTTTGGCATGGCAGAAGTCGCTAATGCCGCGGGATTGAACTCTAAAACATTATATAGAACATTATCTCCAACAGGAAATCCCCAACTCCGCAGCCTCCAGTCAATTCTTGGGGCCATGGGAATGCGTTTAGCCGTCACACCTATTGCCCAGCAATAAGAATACCCCCAAAAGGGAAACTATGGCTTTGACGGCAGTAACGGTAAAAACTGGTCAGCAGCCTACTCAGGAACAGCTTGAGGAAGTGCGCAATGCTGCCGGACTTGCGCCTACGGCTGACCCTGATTGCCCGCCTTCTTCTCCGGCTGCGTTGGCAGAGTTCGCTGCAAAGGCGCGTTCCCTGCGAAAGAACGCAATGTGAGACCGGCAGTTACTATCCGCATGGATACTGCCTGTCTTGAAACATACAAGGCGCTTGGCCGTGGGTATGCGGGTATTATGGCGGAGGTCTTGGCATACGCCGCAGCTCACCCTGATATGTTGGCGAATTTTTCCGGTATGTCACGACCATAGTCTTTCCGTATGCGTTCTTCATGGGAACTACCTCCGGACCGTAACTTCGTTTGCGGCGATCCATTTTTCAATCTGCTTTGCGGTGTAGAAGATGGATCCTTCCAGTTTGGTGTAGCATGGCCCTTTTGAGCGGGAGCGCCAAGTTGCCAGCGTAGAGACAGGGATTCCGTACAACTGGCAAACGTCTTCCGGTGTAAGGAGCGGCTGTTTGCGCAGCGCTTCCAGCTTTGCCGCTTTCTCAAGGTGTTGCCGAACGGTTTCCCCGCCGATAGAAAGGAAATGTTCGCCAAGAGCCGCGAGGATTGCGGTTTTGAAGGCTTCTTCGAGTTCCATGCACCTACGGTACGGGCGAAAAGCTGAACAATCTAATAGGCCGCAAATTATTTTTGGTGAAAATCTCTGCGATGAATGATATAGAAAAAATAATCCATAGGATTAGGCTGTGCCGCACATCTCAGGCTAAACAATTGCTGTGTGATTTTTTAAAATTGCTGCCCCTTGATTCCGAAAGTTTTGAGAGAATAAAGGCAGTTATTTTGGATATTAAGTACCCTCATTGGCACAATTTTTATAATATAGTTAATAAGATACTGGAAGGAAAAAGTATTTGCACTTCAGACGTTTTTTCATTTTATTGTGATAAAATACAAGAAGCCATTAAAAGCAGAATGAAATATGAAGACGAGATTTCTCAGATTTTGCCATTGGCGCAAAGGAAATATGCATTTGCGTAT
>JAGAZG010000064.1 GCA_017940105.1 Mailhella sp.
GGAGGTAAAGCTGTCTCGCCAGCCATGAGTAGCCTGGGATTCACTTCCGGCGTCAAACGAAATGGCTGGCGTAATGGGACTACGCGCTCGTAAAGTGTATCCAGAGCGATAGTCTCAATATTTCTTGAAAGCGCTCTAATGAAGGCCAGACAAAAAGGTAAAAAAAACGGTCAGGCCTTAAACTCCGGCTCATGGCAGTACTAGCGGCCCTGCCTTCTTTCGGGAAAGACCGACGCCATGCCATGCCCTGTCATTTGACATTCTCTCCGCGTGCCCCCACCGGAAGTTCGGATTTCTTTATGATGAGCATGCGGCCCTCCGTCTGCGGATCTTCGGCACGGAGCTTGTACTCGCACAGATAGCGGTACCCTTCTTCGGCAAATTCTGCATGGCTGCACTCCCTGGAAATGCCCGGGCAGTCCTGCCTGGCCATGGCAAGGCTTACATGGTCCACCAGGTTGCCGCGGAAAAAGGGCCATGCCCGGCAAACGGCCGGACGGGCTGGATGAATGGAGCATCCCCGGCCTTTTTTAAAAAACATGCAGAAGCCGTCGCTGCCGCAGCGAATTACGGGCTGATTGCGCATATTTTCTGTATAGCGTTCAAGAAAGGCTTTAGCCGGCATGCCAAAAAACATGCACAGGCGGGGCAGGTCGCGCGGAGAAACGACGATCCCCCCTCTGCCTTCGCAGCACTTGCCGCAACGGCGGCAAGAAAAATAAGGCGAGCTTTCATCAAAAAGCTCTGCATACGCGCTGGAGATGCTTTTGCCCTGCATAACTGAAATGCCGCGATCTTCCAGCTGTCCGGCGATCAGCCGGTCCGGGGCTGTTCCCTGCGTCCACACAATCTTCGGAAAAATCTCCCATCGGAGAATCGCCGGCGCAGAAGAAAAAATATTGTCTGTTTGACAGATAAAACAGGCAATATCCGCATTTTTTCCTCTGACCGGCAGTTCAGCAAGGCTGCCGGCCATCCATTCGCTCCATGAACATTGCTCATGCGCGGCGCATACGGGCAAAACCCTGAAACCGGCATTGAGCAGTGCGCGCGCTTCCACATCAGCGGCAGAACCTCCTGAAAATGATTCCGCGACTATGGCGATGGCGTCAGCATGAGCCAGGATGCTGCAAAATTCTGCATGCCGCCGGGCAGTAAAAACGCCGCAGCTTTCCCGGCTGGCACCGCTTTCCATGGATGGTTCGGGCTTCATGCCTTGTCCAGCCATGCGGTCAGGCGCTGTTCGTATTCTTCATCCGACCACAGGCGCTGCTCATACATGCCTGCAAGCGCGCGCTGCCGGGAAGCCTCGGCCAGAATCAGCGCCGAGGCTACCGATACGTTAAAGCTCTGCACCATGCCATACATGGGTATGTAGACTTCTCCGTCGGCAATGGTCAGGAGATCTTCAGATACACCGGCATGCTCGTTGCCCATGATGATGGCCGTTGGCATGGTAAAATCATAGGCTGTCAGGGGAATGGACGAAGGCGAACAGCTGGTTGCCAGGACGCGCATGCCCTGGGACCGCAGACAGGCAAGCATTTCTTCCCGGTCTGAATGGCGCACCGTACCAACCCACTTGAAGGCTGAAGCAGAAGTCTTGCGGCTCAGCTGCGGAAATGCGCAATGCGTGTAGTACAGATGGACTT
Source organism: Mailhella sp. (assembly GCA_017940105.1). Classification (GTDB taxonomy): domain Bacteria; phylum Desulfobacterota; class Desulfovibrionia; order Desulfovibrionales; family Desulfovibrionaceae; genus Mailhella. The sequence goes on from JAGAZG010000064.1 coordinate 1,653, forward strand.
CGGGCACGCCGAATGCGTCGCAGCTGCGGTATATGGCAGAAACGTTATGCGGATCCCATATATTGTCCATAACCAGCGTAAGGCCTTTCTGCCTCTGGCGAAGAACCTTTTCTATTTTTGTTCTCCGCCGTTCTGTCATTGCTCGCATCAAAACTCCAAATTGCCCGTCGTGCGGGGGAAAGGCAACACATCGCGAATATTCGATACGCCTGTCAGCAGCATGACGAGCCGTTCAAACCCCATGCCAAATCCGGAATGGGGAACGGAACCGAAACGCCGCAGATCGACATACCACCAGTAATCTTCCATCTTCTGCCCCAGCTCGGACATGCGCTGCAAAAGCAGGTCAAGGCGCTCTTCCCTCTGGCTGCCGCCGATGAGCTCGCCAATGCGAGGAACCAGCAGATCCATGGCGGCAACAGTTTCGCCGTCGTCGTTCAAGCGCATGTAAAAGGGCTTGATCGCCTTCGGATAATCATACACCGTCACAGGCGACTTAAAATATTCTTCGGCCAGAAAACGCTCATGCTCCGTCTGCAGGTCTGCGCCAAAACAGGCCGGATATTCAAACGCATGCCCGCTTTTCTGCAAAAGCTCCACTGCCTCGCGGTATGATACCCGCGCAAATCCACGGTCCAGCATGTTGCGGAGGCCGTCTGTCAGCCCAGGCGAAACAAAGCGGTCCAGCAGCTCCATGTCGTCATGGCAGCGCTCCAGAACATGGCGGACCGCATGCGCAACCAGGCCTTCAGCGAGCTCCATGTTGTCCCATATGTCATTGAACGCGGCCTCGGGCTCTATCATCCAGAACTCCGCAGCATGCCGCGGCGTGTTGGAATGCTCGGCACGGAAGGTAGGCCCAAAGGTGTAGATGCTGCCCAGGGCGCAGGCAAAAGCCTCGCCTTCAAGCTGCCCGGAAACCGTCAGCGCCGCAGGACGTCCGAAAAAATCACCTTGCGGATACAATGCCGAACCTTTTTCCATATACGGGGGCAGCGTCGTAACGCGAAACATTTCTCCTGCGCCTTCGCAGTCCGATCCGGTAAGCAAGGGCGTATGCACATAGCTGAAGCCGCGCTGCCGAAAATAATCATGCACGGCCCATGCAGCTTCGGAACGCATGCGGAATACCGCGCCGTACTTATTGGTGCGCGGCCTGAGATGGGCTATGGTTCGCAAAAACTCATCAGAATGACGCTTTTTCTGCAGTGGATACGAGAGAGGATCGGCGAGTCCGAAGACCTGCAAGGAAGCAGCATGCACTTCCCATTTCTGCCCTTTCCCTGGTGATTCAACCAGAATCCCGCAAATCCTGACGGCAGCGCCTGTATTTACGCCTTCGAGGCTTTTCCACGCTTCGGTGCCCTCGTCCACGACGACCTGGAGATTTTTCAGGCACGAACCGTCGTTTATTTCAAGGAAGGCAAAGCCCCGGGAATCTCTGCGGGTACGCACCCAGCCGCAGACCGTGACAGACTCTGCCGGGCCCGAGGACGCAAGCACGTCGATGATTCTGCTGCGCTGCATAAGCAATCTCTCCTTGCAGGGTTTAAGGCTTTTGCGTCTGATCAGCGGATCATGCCCAAAGCAAGACACTTGCCTGCTCCTCAGCGAAGAAGTACGGTAATGGACGCGCAGCCGCGCTTTTGAGCACTGTGCAAAAGCCATGCCGGACCAGCCCTGCATGGCAACGTATACGCCATAGCAGCTGGCTCTGCAACCGGCAATCGCCAGGGCGGCAGAGCGTTCTGGCCGGCATCCTGCTTACGCATGAAATGGTTCACGCATCAGTCCATAGCCGTCATGGCCGCCATCGCCATGGGTTCGTCCCTTGCAGGCGTCCTTTCGGCATGGGCTGGATCCATTGCGCCGGATGTTCTGGATCAGCGCAAAGCCCAAAAGGCTTTTTTTCGCCGGCGCGCCTTCAATAAGATACATCGCGGCAGCTCCCACTGGTTCGGCTGGTGGATGCTCGGCTGGGCTTTTGCCAAAGCCGGTCTGCTCGGCCCCCTGTCCGACGAACTGCTCTCATGGTTTGCTGCGGGCGCCCTTTCGCATGTTGTCCTTGACATGTGCACGACCAGGGGCGTTCCCCTCATTCCATGGACAGGCAGGCGTTTTTCACTGCGCATATGCAGCACGGGCGGCATAGGCGAATATGCGTTTCTTGCCACTGCCGCCGCGCTGTTTTGGCTTGCCGAAAAAAACGCCCTCTCCGGGGCATTCCTTCCCTTGCTCTAGAACATTTTCAAAAATGCCCGGGACAGTTTTGCAGGTGGCAAGGCTGTCTCGCCAGCCATGAGCAGCCCGTATTGTCAATGCGGCGAAGCCGCTTCTTACAGGGCCACGCAGGCCGCATTCACTTCGGGCGTCAAACAAATGGCTGGCGCATGGGGACTATGCGTTCGTACAGCGTATCCAGAATGACAGTCTCAATATTGCTTGAAAGCGCTCTATCGGGCGGGAGCATGCTTTCTGTTTTTTTTAAGCATGGGTACGGCGGGCTGCCCCGGCACGTTTTTTTCAAGCCCGAGTCCTGCCCGCACATTGACAATGACGAGGCGCTCAAGGTCAAAACCTGCCAGGGAAGGATCTTCCTGCGGGATAACCATGCGGCAGAACACCTGGGCGTCTTCGCCTGCGCCAAGCCCAAGGACGTTTCGCTCTTCCTGCGTCAGCGCAAGGCTAAACTCAGGGCAGAAGCGGGCAACCACGCCCAAAAGAAGCTTTTCATCGGGATTGCCGCAGCTCTCAAGCAAAACGGCGCAGGCCTCTTTTGCAAACTGCTCAAGCCGGCAGGAATTTGTCCCTTCAAAAAAGCTCATGCCGGCAGGAAAATCAACGCGCACCTGCATTGCCAACCCTGACGGTCCGTATGCCGGCATACCCTTCCGGCTTATCGACCCTGGCCTTGAATTCCGCCAGCCAGTCCTTGCCAAGAAGGACGGAGGCAAGCCATTCCGCACTGTGCAGGACCGGGCGATGGGTATCAATCACCGGCTGGCCGTCATTTCCATCCCACTTATGGCCCCGCCCTCTTGCGGGATGATCAGCTGCC
>JAGAZG010000065.1 GCA_017940105.1 Mailhella sp.
ACCTGCAAACCCCGGCAAAGCATTTCACCCCGTCCAACGTGCACTTTGGACTCATGCCCGAACTTGATGAACCCGTAAGGAAAAAAAGCCGCAAGGCCGCCATGGCCGAGCGAGGCCGCAGCGCTTTTGCCGCCTGGCTGTCCATGGCGGGCCTCAATGCCTGACTGAAATGGCATAACGTATCCTAGTTCTATTTCGATTGGGTTAATGCTGCTCTGTTTCAAGAGATTCACCCGATATTGAAAATACCCCGACCCAACCACCATGCGCCGGCGCAGAGTTCTTTGCGCCGGCGCTTTTTCTTCTGACTAGCGGCAATCATGCCCAGCACAATATAATTTTTGGTGTCGCACTACGCTTGCGCTTTTTCACCAATTTGAATTCTCTCCTAACTTTTTCCAGCCGAAGCGGACTATTGAGATGAGGATGGAAGCCAGCGTAAGTGATTCGTTGAGGACTCCTCCCCAGGAATGGATGAGCGCATCGTATACGAGTACAAACCGTAAAGGAGGGCAGCAGCCATGCGGATTGTTTTGATCCTGCTTATTGCTGTGGCCTTTGTCCTTTTATCAGCGTCTATCGCCAGATAAAAGTTGACCCGGCCCACTAGCACTGGGTCGGGTCGTAAAAAATAGTCCCTAGGTGGCAACCGTGCACGGGGGCGCTAACCGCGCCGTGCCAGCCCGAATGTCTGTTAGCCGCAGATGTTCGGGTTCCCTTTTTATTTAAGCCATCATGCCGCGATTTGCAAGGGGAAATTCTTCAAGCTTATGAAAACCCTCAAGATAGCAATCAAGATAATAAGCAAGATGAGGTATGCGGATGCATAGCTATATACCCCCTATGCGATTTCCGAAAGAATGCTGGAACTCGTTTCTTCCATATCAGAAAAAGTTGGCAAGATTGAGAGCATCTGCTCAATGATGCTGTTCATGCCTTTTCATCTCCCTTATCATGGATGCAAGCAAAAGGTGATTTTTTGTCCGGTACAGTCCGGCAAGCACTGCCATTCCGTCCAGGTCCGCATGCCGGAATGAGGCTTCATCAATACGCAAGTCGTCAAACAGAAGATCCCTGAGTTCATGTCTGCTTCCGCAGGGGGAGCAGGCGTAAAGGATATCGCAAACCGCCTTTTCCGGCGTCGCCATCGCGAATCCATATCCATTTTCTTCATGCAGCCTTGTTCCGTAAGGAAATGCAGCAGAGGGTACATCGCGGTAAGTGAATACGCCGAAGGGCGTCTCATGCATCTTCTTTTTCTTCTTGCCGAATGTGGCGGAGGTGAAGACGTAAACCGCCTCGGGAATGAAGCCATGCCATGCCAGGGCAAATTCAAAGGAAAGATAGGACGGTCCATAAATGATTCCGGCCAGGCAATGCCCAGGAACAGAATGGTCTGTTTCATAAAGGCCCTTTATGACCGGTATCAAATCTCCGTCTTTCACCAGCCTGCCGATTTTTGAGGCCGGATTCGCGTATGACCCGTATTGCTGAAGAAGCATTGCCGTTGTATTTATCATATTTTCACCTGAAAATGCACTAATACTGCATTTACAGGTGAAAATCAAGATAAAATTTGGATTACTCTAAGAAGCATGGGGGAAACGATCACGCGAATCCGCAATGCCTCGCCAATGTGGACAGACATGCCAGGACGATGCCTTTCGCCTCGCTTACGGAAGAAGAGTTTCCTTGCCCAGCGCGGCATTTTCAGCTATTGATTTCCCTGCACGGTTGCCCTCTTTGTTTCTTTCGCGTCGGCACGGCGCAAGCCATAACGGGAGGGTACAGCCATGCGGACGTTTGTTTTCGCTCTGCTTATCGCTGTGGCTCTGGTTCTGTTGTTCGCCTCTCAGGCTGAATAGCAGTTGACCCCGGCCCAGTCACGATGGGTCGGGGTCGATAAAAAAACTTCGGCAGGCAACCGTGCACTGGGGCGCTAACTGCGCCGTGCCAGCCCGAATGTCTGTGTCAGCAGATGTTCGGGTTCCCTTTTTATTTAAGCCATCACGCCGCGATTTGCAAGGGGTAAATTTACGCGAATCCGCAATAACTCGACCCGACCACCATGCGCCTGCGCGGAATCTTCTGCGCGTGCGCTTTTTCTTCTGCCTTTGCAGGCAACTCATCAAACCTAAAAATGTATTGCTTTTTATAATACGTTTTGTTACCCTGTTTTTCAGGAGAATACTATGGCAGTCAAAACAGCTAATGTCATTGCACGTGTTGAGCCTCAAATCAAAGAGCAAGCGGAACAGATTCTTTCTTCCCTTGGAATAACAGCCTCAAACCTTATCAATATGCTTTACAGGCAAGTCATATTGACCAGGGGCGTTCCTTTCACGCTTGAACTTCCCAAAGCAAAGTTGCCTTCAAGAGATTCAATGACCGATGATGAATTCATCGGCATGCTCAAGGATAGCCTGGAAGATGTGCGGCAGGGACGTTCGGAAGATGCTGATATTGTGTTCGACAGGATCAGGAAAGAAGTTCTCCATGCCTGATACTTACAAAGTACATGTGTCAGCAAAGGTGGAAGAGGGGCCATTTGCAAGCACAAAAAAACAAGGAGACGCCATGAACGCCGATTTCACGTCATACCGCCGCTTTTTGCTTTCATTGTTTTGCGCAGCCATGCTTCTGCCCGGCCCGGCCCTGGCCGGCCCTGCCGCGAGCGAAGATAAAATCTGCACGGACTGCGGCGTTTCAAGTGGCATTGCCCTTGGAAAAATGAAAAAAATCAAAGAAATGCGCGGCGGGCATATTTATTCGCCAAAATCCGTCGTATTTCATCCGGACGGAAAAACGTTTTACATCAATGCCCTGGAAGGCATGGAGACCCTTGCCTATGACAGCAAAACGCTGGAGTGCAAAGCCATCATTCGCCATGTGTTCACAGGGGCGGACAGCGCGCTTTTCGGCGGCGAAGAAACGCTTTTTGACTACGCCTACAACAACGGCAAGGGACCGGGCAAAAGAAACATTTTTGGCGGAAAGCCCGTGGAATCGGCCTTTTCACATGGCGGCAAATATCTTTGGGTCACCTATTACCGGCGGGATTTCGACCCTAACGCGTCTTCTCCCTCTGCGGTCGCCATCATAGACACGCAAAGCAACAAAATCGTGCGCGTCATGCCCACGGCCCCCCTGCCCAAAATGATCACGGCATCGCCTGACGGCAAGCTCATGGCCGTCATACACTGGGGCGACAACACCGCCGGCCTCATCGACATAAGCTCGCACGATCCGGCAAAATTCGCCTATAAAAAACTGCTTGTCTCCGGCACGCGCATGCAGCTCAAGGGCATTTCGGGCAACCGCGACCAGAACTGCGGGCAATGCCTGCGCGGAGCAGCCTTCAGCAAAGACAGCCGCTACCTGTTCATAGGCAAGATGCACGGCGGCGGCATCGCCGTATTTGACGTGCAGTCCGGCAGCTGCCTGGGCACGTTTTCAAATGTGCCGCCGACGCCGCGGCACATAGTGCTCTCGCCGGACGGGCGCACGCTGTACGTCACATCGTCCAAAAGCGGTACCGTCACCGCTCTTGACGCCGCGGGCGTCGTTGAAAACGTTCGCTCCCGCGGCAAAGCCGCCTGCAGGAGCAAAAGCCTTTTTGTCGGCCAGAGGCCGCGCACCGTCGCCCTGTCCCGCGACGGAAAAACGCTGTACGTCGCCTGCAACGGCGATTCAAAAGTTGTGCGCGTGGACATTGCCTCCTGGAAAGTGACAGGCAGCGAAAGCGTGCCGCCTTATGCCGTCGGCGCGGCTGTCAGCCCTGACCTGAGGCTCGTCGTGACCACCTCTCAG
>JAGAZG010000066.1 GCA_017940105.1 Mailhella sp.
GCCGCTGTGGCTATGGATACCGCTGCAAAACAGGCAGTTATTGCTCAGTTTGCCAAACATGAGGGCGACACTGGTTCGCCTGAGGTGCAGATTGCCCTTCTTACAGCCCGCATTAATGGGCTTGCCGATCATTTTAAGGCGAATAAGAAGGATTTTCATTCCCGCACCGGTCTGCTCAAGCTGGTTGGTCAGCGCCGTAAGATGCTGAACTACCTGAAAAAGACAGACATTCAGAGCTATCGCGCCCTGATCGAAAAACTCGGTCTGCGCAAGTAGCCGGATTTGGACGCAAGGGAGCGGTTTTGCCGCTCCCTTCCTCTTTAGTTTGCCCGATGTACGGGCGCAACGTTAACGCTGGGAAGGAGCATCCTCGAAGTCGGGCGGAGTCCCGTCCGTTTTCGAGGAGTCTCCTTCCAGGAGAAAGTCATGAGTCTTCTTGATTGTACCAGAGTTTCCGCCAATGTGGGCGGAAAAGAAATTGTCCTTGAAACAGGACGCATAGCACGCCAGGCTAACGGCGCCATTTGGGTGCAGTGCGGAGGCACTGTTGCCCTCGTGACTGTTTGTGAAGCAGTTCTTGACGCCCCGAAATCTTTTTTCCCTCTGACGGTGGAATATGCCGAGCGCATGTATGCTGCCGGACGCATTCCAGGTAATTTTTTCCGCCGCGAGATTGGCCGCCCCAGCGACCATGAAACCCTTGTGGCCAGACTTATTGACCGCCCCATACGTCCGCTTTTCCCAAAGACGTATCCCAGTGAAGTTCAGGTCCTGGCCACGGTCATTTCTGCCGATGGGGAGAATGATCCTGACGTGCTTTGCATCACAGCTGCGTCTGCGGCAACGTGCATTTCTTCCATTCCCTTTGCCGGACCTGTTGCCGGTGCCCGTCTGGGCCGTGTTGACGGACAGTTCGTACTTAATCCAACGACCGAAGAGTTGAAAAGATCTGACATGGATATCGTGCTGGCGGCCTCACGTGATGCGGTCGTCATGGTCGAAGGCGAATGCAAGCTCGTTTCTGAGCAGGATTTCATTGACGGGCTTAATTGGGCGCATAAAGCTATACAGCCGCTTATTGACGCGCAGGAAGAACTGGTTCGCCTTGCAGGCAAAGAGAAAGTGTCTTTTGAGCCAAAGCAAGACGACCCGGAACTTTTTGCCTACGTTGAGAATCTGGCCGTCAAATCAGGCATGGAAGATGCACTTCGCACTCCTGACAAACTGCTGCGCAAGGAAGCACGCAATGCCGTGAAGGCAAAGGTCAAGGCCCTCATGGTCGAAGACGAGCGCTATGCCGATGATCCTGAAGCACAGGCCGCCATTGGCGATGTCCTTGAGCATCTTGAAAAGAAACTTGTCCGTCAGAGGGTCATTGCTGAAGGGACGCGCATTGACAATCGCGATACCAAAACAGTCCGCCCCATAGAAATAGAAATGTCTGTTCTTCCAAGAGCTCATGGTTCAGCCATTTTTGCACGAGGCGAAACAAAGACCATAGCGGTCACCACTCTTGGCAGTTCTACCGATGAACAGCAGGTGGATACCTTGAACGGGGAAGAATTCAAGCGGTTCATGCTTCACTATAATTTTCCTCCCTACACCGTTGGCGAAGTTAAGCCGGTGCGTATTTCCCGCCGGGAAATAGGTCATGGTCATCTGGCGGAAAGGGCCTTGAAGGCCGTGTTGCCTTCTGCAGAGAAATTTCCTTATACGATACGCGTAGTTTCAGACACTGTGGAATCAAATGGGTCTTCTTCCATGGCGGCTGTATGCGGAGGTTGTCTTTCGCTCATGGATGCTGGCGTGCCGATTTCCGCTCCCGTTGCAGGCGTAGCCATGGGACTCATTAAAGACGGTGACAACTATACCGTTCTCACCGATATACTTGGCGATGAAGATGCGCTTGGCGATATGGATTTCAAGATTGCCGGAACGGCAAACGGCATAAGCGCCATACAAATGGATATAAAAATTAACGGATTGCCTACAGACGTTATGGCCCGCGCCCTTGAACAGGCCCGTGTAGCACGGCTGCATGTGCTTGACGTTATGGCTCAGTACATGCCTGCTGTGCGCAGTGAGCTGTCTCCATATGCCCCGCAGCATATGGAAGTGTTCGTCGATCCTGAGGTCATCCGCATGATTATCGGTCCTGGAGGAAAGAATATCAAGGCCATTACCAGCAGTACCGGAGCATCTATTGATATTGAAGATTCCGGTCGCGTGACCATTTTTGCACCGACGCATGAATCCATGATGGCCGCCAAAGAAATGGTGCTTTATTATGACCAGCATGCAGAACTTGGCAAGAACTATAATGCCAAGGTGAAGCGCGTCATGGAAATCGGAGCTATTGTTGAAATTCTTCCCAATGTTGAGGCGCTGGTGCATATTTCCCAGCTTGATACAGGTCGTGTTGAAAAAACTGAAGACGTTGCTCATCCTGGTGAAGATATGATGGTTAAAGTCATTGAAATTAATGGCGACCGCATCCGCGCAAGCCGAAAAGCCGTGCTGCTTGAAAGCCAGGGCGTGGAATGGAAGCCAGAAGACACGGTCAGGCCTGCTCCGCGTCCTCGCGGCGATAAGCCACATGATGGAGAACGGCGTGGAGATAAGCGCGGTGAGCACCGGAATCAGGGAGGGCGCCGCAGTGATCGGCGTGATGATTAGCTTTACCTTGAACAATAAATTTTAATCAGGCTGCCCCGAAAATTCTGTCTTGAGAGTTTAGGGGCAGCTCGTTTTAAGTCATTTTTGGCATAAAAAGTGTCTTGGTAGAAATATCGCCTCATGTCTGCATTACCGATAAAAAAATAATACTTTCTAACATTTTGAAATTGTTTATAAAAAAATATACAAAATTGTATAAAACCATCTATTTTGCTATGTTATTTTAAAAATAAAAGAAAACATATACTAAAAAAAATATTGCATCATATAAAAAATAAGGATAATTCCCAGAAAAAGCATGCTTTATGCCGAATTTTGATGACAATTCTAATCTGATTTCAAAAATTCAGCAAAGATTGTCAAAGCAATTGAACGAATAAAATTTACATTTTTGTAAAAAGGAGTTGTCCTCATGGCAAACAGCTATGTGCAGAGCGTTGTTGAAAAGGTGCGAGCGGCTTATCCATATCAGCCTGAATTCCTCCAGGCAGTAGAAGAAGTGCTCTTTTCCATGGAGCCACTGTTCAATAAGGAATCAAAGTATCAGGAAAACGCCATTCTTGAGCGCATCGTTATTCCTGAACGCCTTATTGAGTTCCGCGTTGCGTGGACTGATGATAAGGGAAAGATCCAGGTCAACAACGGTTATCGCATTCAGTTTAACTCTGCCATAGGACCATACAAGGGCGGAATACGCTTTCATCCCAGCGTAAACCAGAGTATTTTAAAATTCCTTGGCTTTGAGCAGATTTTTAAAAACAGCCTGACAGGACTCGCCATTGGCGGCGCAAAGGGCGGCGCTAATTTCGATCCAAAGGGTAAGAGCGATGCTGAAGTCATGCGTTTTTGTCAGGCATTTATGACAGAGCTGGTGCGTTACGTAGGTGCGCAAATTGACGTTCCTGCCGGAGATATCGGCGTTGGCGGGCGTGAGATCGGTTATATGTATGGCCAGTATAAGCGCCTTACAAGCAAGTTTGAAGGCGTTCTTACCGGCAAAGGTCTTAAATGGGGCGGCTCCCTGGCTCGCACAGAAGCCACCGGTTTTGGCAATGTGTATTTTGCTCAGAACATGCTCCAGGCTGTCGGAGAAGAAATTGAGGGCAAGACTGCCGCCGTCTCCGGTTCTGGCAATGTCGCCATCTATACAGTGAAAAAGCTTCAGCAGCTGGGGGCGAAACCTGTTACTGTTTCTGATTCCCGCGGTTGCATTTACCAGCCTGGAGGCATTAATCTTGAAGTGCTCAAGCAGGTTAAAGAAGTTGAGAGGGCTTCTCTGACTCGTTATGCCGAACTGTGCAAGGATGCGAAATATATACCTGTTGCCGACTATCCTGCCAATCAGCATCCAGTGTGGAATGTCGGAGCTCAACTTGCCTTCCCCAGTGCAACTCAGAATGAAGTCACGGTGGAAGATGCTAAGAATCTCCTTTCAAAAGGCTGCATCCTGCTCAGCGAAGGGGCTAACATGCCCTCGACTCTGGCCGCTACTGCGGAATTTCAGAAAGCAGGCATCTGTTACGGACCTGCCAAATGTGCAAACGCAGGTGGAGTGGCCACCAGTCAGCTTGAAATGGAGCAGAATGCCGGGATGACATCATGGTCGTTCGATGAAGTTGATAACAAGCTCAAGGGAATTATGGCAGGCATTTTCCGCGCGGCGCACGATACCGCTGAAGAATTTGGTCAGCCTGGCAACTATGTCATGGGAGGCAATATTGCCGGTTTCCGCAAAGTTGCTGACAGCATGATTGAGCAGGGCGTCATGTAAGGTGCATCTCTTTCAGGCAGAATAATACGGCGACCGTCAGGACGTATCCTGTCGGTCGTTTTTTTTTGCATAAAAAAAGGCCCGGAGCAAAATCCGGGCCGTTTATGATGGAAACGCCAAAGCAAATTATTAAGGATGTTAATCCATTCCGAATGTTTTTTTCACCTTGTCAAAAAAGCCCTCATTTTCTTCTTCGTTTTTTTTTGAGTTTGCCGCTGGTTCAGACATCTTTTCAAATTCGCGGAGCAGTTCTTCCTGTTTTGCAGAAAGCTTAGTTGGGGTTTTCACGGTGATATGGACAAGAAGATTGCCGTAGCGATCTTCATTAAGATATTTCAGGCCTTTGCCTTTGATTTGAAAAATTTTGCCATTCTGTGTGCCTTTTGGAATGTCAAGTGAGAGAGGTTCATCGCCTTCATTGATGCTGGGTACGCTGATGCGGGCGCCAAGAGCTGCCTGAGGGAAGGTAATTTCGGCAGAATAGATAAGATCCTGCTTGTCGCGTTCAAAGACGTCATCGTCTGCAACGTGGATGACAAGATACAAATCGCCTGGGGGCCCACCATGGATGCCGGCTTCGCCCTCGCCGCGCAGCCGCATGCGGGCGCCGTCAAAAATGCCCGCGGGGATGCGTGCGGAAAGTTCGCGTTCTGTCTGAATTATTCCATTGCCGCGGCATCTCGGGCATGGTTTGGGTATGGTGAAACCTTGACCGCGGCATGCCTGGCAGGGTTGTATGAAGGACATGAATCCCTGCCGTCTGGCTTCCTGTCCCGTGCCGTTACATTTTTTGCAGGTAACGCGGGATGACCCCTTGGCTGCGCCTGATCCGCTGCAGTCTGGACATGTTGCATGCTTTGGAATTTTGATATCTTTAGTCGTTCCGGCAGCGGCTTCTCGGAAGGATATTTTCAGGTCATACCGCAGATCATCACCCTGCTGCGGGCGCGGACCACGCCTGGCATTTGATGAAAAGCCAAAAATATCGCCAAAAATATCGCCAAACTGTGCAAAAATATCCTCAGCGCTATTAAAACCAGCTCCTCCCATGCCGGGATCTGCCGTGCCAAATCGGTCATAATTGGCCCGCCGTTCGGGATTGCGCAGTACATCGTAAGCTTCGGCCGCTTCCTTGAATTTTTGTTCAGCCTGGGCATCACCGGGGTTATGATCAGGATGGTATTTAAGGGCTAGCTTGCGATAAGCTTTTTTGATTTCGTCTTCTGAAGCGTTTTTGGAAACGCCCAGGACTTCATAATAATCACGCTGGCTCATGACTGGAGTTCCGGTGTCCTGCTAGTCGTCAAGGGTGGATTCCGGCCCGGTTTCAAGGGGAACATAAAAGCTTTTGTCTTCAGGCAGAACCTTGCCGGCAGCAATTTCACGCAGTGCAGTTACCACTTCTTTGTTATTACATTCCACCAGGGGTTCATAGCCTTCGCGGAACTGGCGCACACGCTTGATGGCCATCTGTACAAGGAGGAAACGGTTGTCCACGCGTTCCTGGCAATCTTCAACGGTAATACGAGCCATGTTTTATCTCCAAACAGCTTTTGGGGGAAAGGCACGGATAAACTCCGGCCGGAGCTTGACTTTAGTGCTGAATCCAATCAGTTGCGGAACTAAATTAATTAATTTTAAATAGAAATTCTGTCAACTGTTTGGACGGTGACGGAACCTGGCTATTTTTTTCTCTTTCCAAATCGGAAGACGGACTTGCCGTCGTCTTCCAGTTCTATGCGAAAAAAGTCCTCAGGCATGCCCGTTGTTTTTTTGCGTGCTTCATGATGACTGTGCCGATTGCGGCCATAATCTTTTTTGGGGGATTCGTGATCATAAGGTCTATATGCGTGTGGACGGCGCTCGTCGCTGCGGAATGTTTCCCTGCCAGTTCTATGCAAGTCTGAATGTCCTGCGGTATGATGATCGGATGCGCCAAAATCTTCTGCATCTCTGCGTTCGTGTTTTTTTGCAGAAAAAATCTTCTGCGCTGTCCTGGGAGAATCGTCCCTGTCCCAGAACCGGCCACCGCGTCTGCTAAATTTTTTTAAACCTTGTTTATGATGTTCTTGATGGCGATTTTCGCGTTTTGCATGCTCATCTGCCATTTTGCGGAACGGGCGGTTCCCGGAATAATCCAGTGCATCATCCTCGTGCGGTCTTGATCTACGGTCAGTGAATTTTACGTAATCACGGGCAGGGCGCTCTGAAAAGCGGCGTTCTTCGCCTGACCGGAAAGATTGCTGTTTGCCGCGCCTGCCTTTTGAAAATTCATGCCGTTCGCCTGCGAATGACGAATCGCCACTGCGACGTTCTTCTGCCCAACTATAACGGTGGTTGTTGCTGAGGCCATCGTCGCGACGGGGCGAATCTGAACGGCTTTCCCATGAATCTTGCCCTAATTCTCTTTTTCTGCCGCCTTCCCTGCGCTGTCGCTGTGAGCGAAAAGCAAATCCGCGGCGCCCGCCGTCGCGTCTGTTTTCGTTCTGCTTGTTACTTCGCTTTTTATGGTGCACTTCCATGCCATTTTCTTTTTCAAGATATTCCAAGTTAATCTCCAATCGATCAAGGTTAACGCCGGCAAGCTTGACGCTGACCGGCTGTCCAAGGCGGAAGATTCTTCCGCTCTGGATGCCGCAAAGACGTATCCCATCCCCGTCATAGTCGTACCAGTCGGGGGGCAGTGTTTCAACTTTAACCATGCCTTCTACGGGCATGGTATTAAATTCCACAAAAAAGCCGAAAGACGTCACGCCGCTGATAACACCGTCAAAAATTTCTCCGGCATGGGGCCGCAAAAGCAGGCAGCCCATGCGGCGGTTAATTTCACGTTCAGCAGCTGTGGCCACGCGTTCCTGACGGTTGCACTGCTCGGCGCATTCTTCGAGTTCCTTAATCTCCGGGCCATGCGGAGCAAGGTCCAGGGCATGCTTAAGCGCCCTGTGGTTTTCAAGGTCTGCATATCGCCGTATGGGCGAAGTGAAGTGACAGTAGCATTCTGAAGCAAGGCCAAAATGGCGATCCTTTTTAATGTCATACCGTGCCTGCGTCATGGATCGCAGCGCAAGATTGCTTACAACGCTGCCTTGGCTGGACTGTGACGCTTCATCCAGAAGGCGCGACAACCATCCTGGATCCTTTGAGTTGACCGGCAACTGATTATTCATTTCTGGGCAGACTTCACGAAGTGCACTGCTCAGGGCTTCTAATCTATCCGGATCTGGTTCTGGGTGTACACGGTAAAGAAAAGGGGCGGCCCTTTTTGAGAGGAATTCTGCAATGGCTTCGTTGGCGCGAATCATGAACGCTTCAATGAGTCTGTGGCTGAACAGACGTTTGCGCGTGTGGATATCTGAAACCGTTTGTTCGCCATTATTTGAGGCAACAGCAAATTCAGCTTCCGGCAGGTCAAAGTCCAGACCTCCGCGCTGCTTGCGCCGTCTGATAAGGATAGAAGCAAGCTCTGCTGCATCGAAGAGCATGGCGGGAATGCCCGGTGCATTTTTTTCCATTTGACGGGCAGTTTCACAGTCCCGATCATCCAGAACTGCCTGTGTCTGGCTATAAGTGAGACGTGCCCTGGAAATCATGACTCCGTTGATAAATCGCGTTTCCAGAAAGTTTCCATTTCTATCAAGAAGCATGTCAACAGCCAAGCAGCGCCTTTCTTCGCCAGGGCGGAGACTGCAAGCTCCATTGCAGAGCGCTTCAGGCAGCATGGGTTCGACGGAAAGTGGAAAGTAAAAGGAATTGCCTCGCTCACGGGCTTCACGATCCAGAGCTGACCCAGGCTTGACATAGTGCGAAACGTCGGCAATTGCGACCATCAGATGCCAGTTTTCATGCATGCGGCGCACGCACACGGCATCGTCGAAATCGCGGGCATCTTCACCATCAATGGTGACAAGAAGTTCATTGCGCAAATCTGCAAGACTGTCCAAGGATGGACAGGCCGCTGCTTGCTCAGCCTCGGCACTGACATTATCAGGAAACGCTTCGGGTATGCGATAGGCAAGCTTGACAAGTTTTTCCTGAACGTTTGCCTCGCTTTCCTTGCCGAGATAGCCTGTGGCCTTTCCTTCCCAGATTATGCTGCCTTTATCATGGATAAGAGGTTTTTCAGGGATTACGATCAATAGTTCAAAGGGGTGCGGTTCATGGTCAAGAGAATCGGTATTGACCATTAAATCAAAGGTCATGCGGGTATCTGCCGGGCGGCATAAAAAGCGATGCCTGCCTGCGCGGCTTAAAACTCGGGCTGCCAGGCTGGAGCAGTTTTTTTCGATGACTGCAGAAACACGGCCTTCCTTTCTTCCTGACAAACCTTGCTTGCCAGGAAGAATGACGATCTCAACCAGATCGCCGTTCCATGCTTCGTTTACATGCTCTGGCGCTATATATATGCTGGATGCGTAATCTCCCTCCACTGCCACTAAGGCGGAACCGGAACGTTGAGAAACAAGCCGTCCCCTGCATGTTTTCAGATTTTGTTCGGCAACCCAGCCGCCGCCTTTAATCCGAAGCGCAAAGCCCGAGTAAGCCAGGTCTTGCAGGCAGGAGAGAATTTCGCCCTTTATTTTGCGTGAGTAACGGCCAATGCGAAGAATATCGTCCAGATGCAGGGGCCGGTTGGCTTGGATTAAAATATTTTGTAGTTCTTGCGCGTCAAAAAATGCGTTTTTTTTCATAACCGGAGTCAGTCTGCTTTAAAAAGTCTGCTTTTTTTTGTTGATGTTCGTGCCAGTGCATCTGCAGCCATGCTGCAAAATCAAGGCAGGAATCATTTTCATTATTACCTGGGCAAAGAGACGCAAAAAATTTTGCTGATGTTTCAAGAGCGTAGCATGGAATGGAGAGATTCAACCGTTCAATTTTTACAGCATCTTTTTCTGTGCAGACAAGAGGTATCCCTTTTGCTTCCAACCAGTCCTTTTCTCGGCGAAAATCATGATGATCTGGAAAAAAAGCCGTGCAGGCCGGAGAGCTTTCTAAAAATGCGGCAGCCGTGCTCAGGGCCTGTTCAGGGCATCCGATGCCTGTGGCGAAAAGATATGGGCCCATTTGCCTGTGGGATAAAAGTTGTTTCGCGCCGTTTAGCGGTCGAAGATTGGTTGCTGACATGCAAAAAGCAAATACGGGGCGGTTCCATGCTTGCAGCCTTGCCTGCAAATCAGGTACAAGCCCTGGCCATTCTTCAGGCGTTGTCTTTATGAGAAAGACGTCAGCCGCAGAAAGAGCTCCTTGGGGTTCACGCCATGTGCCAGCAGGCATGACCAGGTTCCAGCTGGATTTTGGAGAGCCTTTCCTGGGGGAAATAAAGACGTCGTCCTTATCCAGGAGCACAAGATTAATGTCGCGCTGTACTCTGAGATGCTGAAATCCATCATCCAGAATAAAAATGTCCGGGGTACGTTCCTCCATAGCCTTTTTGCCTGCCCTCTGGCGTTCGGGATCAACAAGTATGGCGCTTTCCGGATGCTTTTTCGCCAGCATGAGGGGTTCATCTCCGCATTCTTCCGGTGAACTGGAGTATTGCACCGTAAAGGGCAGACACGGAGGCTTTGAACGGTATCCTCGCGTTAGCACGGCCGCTTTTATGTTATTGGATTCACACCAGTTGAGCAGCCAGTCTACAACAGGAGTCTTTCCTGTCCCCCCCCATGAAATGTTGCCGACAGAAACGCAAAATTTCGGCGGTCTCCATCCAGAGGATATGCCATGAGCATACGCTGCACGTTTCAACTTTGCACCCGCGCCATAAAGCATGGACAACGGCGCAAGAACTGGAAAAAGAAAATGCTGCAGGGGGAGTCGCCTTGCCATAGTGACGCCGTGCGCAGGGGCGTTCCTGATATGCGTGAATGCGCCGGAATGAGGCGCATAATGAAGGGGGAAAAGCAAGCGCAGTCTTCCCAGTTAAACAGGCAGAAGACGCAGAAAGTTGAATTTTGTATAACGCGGATTTTTTATGATAAGTAAGCAGTGCCTGAGATGTCAGGCACTGCGCCATATTCATTTGGTTAGTAAAGAAGCGGTCAATTATTCACGGTTGCCAAAAAGCCTCAGGAGCATGAGGAACATGTTCACAAAGTCAAGATACAGGGTGAGAGCCCCAAGAATCGCGCCGCGTCGCATAGCAAGCCCGTCATGTTCAGGGGCAGAGAGCCCCATCTGGAAGAGCTTTTGGGTGTCATAGGCGGTGAGCCCTGTAAAAATTATTACGCCGAGAACACTGATTGTCAGGTCAACGGCAGAGCTTCCAAGAAAGATGTTTACGACCATGGCCAGAAGAATGCCCCAAAGCCCCATGATCATAAAATTGCCCATGCCGGTAAGGTCGCGTTTCGTCAGCATGCCGTAAAGGCTCATGCCGCCAAACATGCCAGCGGTGACAAGAAAAGCTTGAGCCACTGACGCACTGGTGTACAGCAGCAGGGTCGGACCGAGAAAAACGCCCATCAGAGCCGAATAAAGCAAGAATAACCCTGTCGCAGTGCCGGCTGCAAGCGTATGTATGCGAGCCGTTATGTAGACGGAGAGGCCGATAACGCCGACGGCCAGAAGTACGATCATGATCGGGCTTGAAAACAAGAACTGCAAAAATGCCATGTTTGAAGCGGTGAATACGGCGGCAATGGCAGTTACGCCAAGAGCGGCCGTCATCCATAGATAGACTTGCCGCATATACGCGCTGATATTCACGCCTGCATAACTTTGTGTACGTGCGTTGTAATTCATAAAGTGTCCTCCAGAACAAGTTTCTTTCTTTTTTTTAGTTGAATACAGGTTATAAATAAGTGTTTGGTGTCTTGATGGCAAGCCTAAAATGACCTTTTTTATTGGAGCGCTACGCGGAAGATCCTTCCGGGACGGTCAAAAACTCCGTTGTCGCTTTTTGCCGTATATTCGCCTATGACCGTGCCAAGCCTGCTGTACAGGGAAAAAGCTTTGGGATGGCTTGATTTCATATATATGGCTTTAAAACCGCGTTCGGCATACCATGGCATGATAACGTTGGTGAGCCAGAAGTATCCGTTTCCCCTGCCGAATGGCGAAATATGAAAGTAGTTGAACAAGAGTACCTGTTCCAGCGGCTCAGAAAAGTGTATGCCGGAACTGGCGTAAAGCTGCGGATCTATGTTGCCGTGGCTCATTATGGCAAGACCCAGGTATTCCTGGCCTCGACTCATGGTGTGAAAGTCTATCTGAAGGCCTGGGCGTTTGCGGAATTCATGAATAAGCCGGCAGCAGTGAAAAGCCTCGTTGTAATCATCCCATGAACCGTTGACGAGCTTGTCTTTGAGATTGTCAACAATCGGGCAGAGATAAATTCCCTGAAAATCCTGGCTGATGCAGAAATGCGCATCACCGCGAGTTGCGAGAACAGTCTCCATGAAAACTCCTTTGGCATCTCTGGCTCATCCAAAAATGTTATGTTGCTATTATACCAGGTTATGAAAATATGGCAATGTGCATAGGCGGTTGGCAACGGCACGCAAGCATGACCGATCAGGCATGTCTTGACGGGATTACGGAGTCTGGAGTAATTTTAATGCGGAAGCGTGTCGTAACCGGTGTTGCGCCTGGTCTTCAAAACCAGTGACAGACTGAAAAGTTTGTGGCAGGTTCGACTCCTGTACGTTTCCGCCAACTATAGTAACATAAAGTCTCATAACGTAACATAACACGTTGTGAGACTTGATTTTTTTAATTTTCTTTACTCTCATATTCTTTCAGTGGATCAAGGCAGCGAGTGTGCCGCAAGAAAAGATTTAAATGTTTCTGCCTGAGAACTGGAGACTGCAAAGTTCGAAGTATTTTCCCTGACGGGCGAGCAGCTCCTGATGACTGCCCGTTTCTGCAGAACGTCCCTGATCCATCACGACGATGAGGTCTGCATCGCGTATGGTGGAAAGCCTGTGTGCGATAACGATGCTCGTCCTGCCCTTCATGAGTTTGTGCATAGCTTGCTGGATGGCTTTTTCTGTCCTTGTGTCAACGTTGGCTGTGGCTTCGTCAAAAATGAGCAGCCTGGGGTTTGCAGCGAAAGCCCTGGCGATGGAAAGAAGCTGCCGCTGCCCTTGGCTTAGGTTTGATCCTCCAGAAGCAAGCAGTGTGTCCAGACCCTGCGGCAGCATGCGTATCATGTCGGCACAGCAGCTCATCTCGGCGGCATGCCACAGCACCGCATCATCTGCGTCCGGGCAGGCATAGAGAAGATTGTTCCTTACCGTGTCTGAAAACAGAACAGTATCCTGAAGAACGATGGCGGTCGCCCGTCTGAGGCTACCCCTGGAAACCCGTGATATATCCTGCCCCCCAATGGTGATGCGGCCGGCGTCAGCATCATAAAAACGCATGAGAAGATTGGCCACAGTGGTCTTGCCGCTGCCAGTAGCTCCCACCAGGGCGATCTTCTTTCCGGTAGGAATGTCGAGCGAAAGATCGTGCAGCACTTTTTTGCCGGCTGCATACGAAAAGTCAACATGGTGTAATTTGACATCTGCGCTGCCATCCGGGCGGAGTTCCTCGCCATGCATGTCTTCTTCAGGCTCATCCATCATCATGAAAACACGTTCTGCACCGGCAACAGCCGTCTGCAGTTGTCCGTAGACCTGAGCCAGCTCATTCACAGGACGGCTGAGAAGCCTGGCATACACCAGAAATGCTGATATCATGCCAACAGAAATCAGGCCATTCGTAGCAAAATAACCGCCAAAGGCCGCAATGACGATAAAGCTGATATTGCCAATGGCGTTCATGACAGGGCCGAATATGCCGCTGACGGCATCTGCGCTTATGCCAGCCCTGGTGAGTTCGTCAGACGCAAGGCAGAATTCTTCAGCAGACAGCCGTTCACGTCCGCAGGCGACCACGGTGTGGAAGCCGGAAACAAGTTCTTCCGCCTTGCCGTTGAGCTCTCCCAGCAGCTTTTGCCTTTTGCGCGAATAAGTGCGCACCGGGCTTGAAAGAAGCCCCGTGGCAACAGCTGTAAGAAGCATTGAGGCGCCGCTCAGCAGAGTCAGTTGCCAGCAGGCCCATGCCATGACAGAAACAGCTCCTGCGATCATCATAACGCCAGAGCAGATTGCCGGCAGAGACATGGAAAACGTCATGGAAAGGCTTTCGATGTCGTTTGTCATGCGACTCATCACGTCCCCATGCGAATGGTTGTCCATGTATGGTATGGGCAGGCGCACAAGTTTTCTGAACAACTCGGATCGCAGCCTGAGGATCAGCCGCTGGCTAAGCCCTGCGCTCAGCCAGCCCTGCATCATCTTGACGATGCAGTAGAGCACATAGGTCGCCGTCATCAGCAAAAGCGTGCAGTTGATATCGCCGCTGGCAGTATGGGTCAGCATATCTATGGCGCGGCTTTGCAGATAGGGAGCGAAAACGCCAGACGCCGTCCCAAGCGCCACAACGGCGAACAGCCCGGTCACTGCAGCCTTTTCACCTGCTATGTAGCGGAACAGCCTCATCAGGGTTTTGCGGGCGTTCACGGCGTGCTCAGCTTCTGCAAAACGTGCACCGGATCCTCCTGGCCGTGGGAATCCTCTTTGGGGGCGGTCAGTCCGATCCATCGCTGCCTCCCAGCTGTGAAGAGCATATTTCCTTGTAGGCAGGGCAGCTCTGCAGCAGCGTTTCGTGAGTGCCACAGCCGGCTATGCCGCCGTGATCCAGAACTATGATCCTGTCTGCGCCGCGCACCGATGCGACGCGCTGCGCCACGATGATTCTGGTCATCTTCGGGGTTGCTGATCCCAGGGCTTTTTCCAGCTCAGCCTCTGTTTTGAGATCCAGGGCGCTCGTAGCGTCGTCAAGCAGCAGAATTTCTGCCTTCTTCAGCAGCGTTCGGGCAATGGACACGCGCTGGCGTTGCCCGCCGGAGAGGCTCATGCCTCGTTCTGCGACAGGCATGTTCCACCCTTCGTCCGATAGATTGATGAAGTCTGACAGCCTGGCAATCTCTGCAGCCCTGGCAATGTCTTTGTCTGGAGCATCCGGACAGGCCCATGCAATATTGTCTTTGAGGCTTGTGCTGAACAGCTCGCTTTTCTGCAGAGCAAAAGCAGTTTTGCGGCGCAGGGCAGAAAGCCTGTACTGCCGCACATCGACTCCATCGACAAGGACGCATCCCTTGGAAACGTCGTAAAAACGCGGTATCAGGCTCAGCATGGTCGTCTTTCCGCTGCCTGTCGCACCCATGACAGCTACTGTTTCACCGGGGTGTATCGTCAGCGACACATGCTGCAGCACAGGATGTTCTGCTCCGTGAAAAGAAAAAGATACGTCACGAAATTCCACCTGTCCGCGCAGTTCGGTCTCTCCGTCAAACGGGCCGTCCAGCATTTCAGGTTCGGTCATAAGTATTTTGCGGACTCTTTTCCACGAAGCATAGCCCCGCGTTATGTTCTGAAAAAGCATCATGAGCATGAGCAGCGCGTTGAGAAGCCGTGCCGTATAGGTGATGCCCGCCATGACGGCACCAGGAGTGGCCGCTCCTGATCCGACCTGTAGCGAACCAGCATAGATAATGGCCACGATTGCCATGCTCATCAGCAGGTTCATGACTGGGTTCATGCAGGCGAAGAGCAGAAGCGTCTTCATCATCGTGCCAGCCAGAGCCTTGCTTGCATTGCCGAAACGCAGCTCTTCATATGTTTCGCGCGAGCAGGCTTTTATCATGCGCAGGCCAGATGCGTCTTCCTGTATGATCTCGTTCAGGCGGTCAAGCTGCGCCTGCATTTTTGGAAAAAGCGGCATGACCCTGGCTATGCAGAAAACAATACAGCTAAGCAGTAAAGGCATGACAGCCAGCACTATCAGCCCGAACTGTCTGTTGAGCATGAACATGAACCAGACGCTGCCGCCGAGCATCATGGCAGTGCGCACTCCGCCTCTGACGAACTGCGCGATGAATGTCTGTACCTGCGTGATGTCGTATGTAAGCCTTGTGATCAGCGAGCCGATGCCCAGTCTGTCCATCTGCTGGAACGAAAAGCCCATGCACCGGCGAAAACAGTCTTTGCGCATGGCATTGCCGATGTTCTGGCTGGCTATCTGCACGAAAACGTTGTTCATTGAACCGCAGATCCCGCCCGCTGCCGCAATGACAGCCATAATGAGTCCCAGCCTGCAAACCAGGCTGGTATCGCTTACGCCTTTCCTGCCTATGCCAAGGACCGCATCGTCCACTATGCTCTGCATCAGGCCGGGCAGTAAAAGATCCATAAGTACTTCAGCAGCCATGAACAGCGCGGCTGCTATGGCGAAGAAGATATATTTTTTCACATAGTTCCACATGGTGTCTGACATCTGGACATGATTTTTTTGAAAAGGGCAATGCGTTGTTTCGCCGTATCCAGTGAGTCTATGACATCCTGACGAGCGAAGAGGGCAGAAGAAAAGAGTCGCCTTCTTTGCATATGTAATAAAAGGTCACTGCCGCTTCTTCGTCGAGGACGGGGACTATGCATCTTCCTGGCGGCACGCCGTACTTCTGCATGGACAGATTAGTGACAAAAGAAGCCAGCTCGGACTTTTTGACCAGCTCGCTGAATTCAAAGCGGTTGCTCTGCACAAAAAAATGGGAGTTCGGCATCGTACGGGCGTGCAGTTCGTTCCAGAAGCCGATGGGATTGAACAGCAGCATGTTCTCGCCGTCCATCTCTTGTAGTCTGACGCCCTGCTTTTGTGCGAAGCGATGTGTCTTTGGAAAAGAAAAATACAGGCTTTCCCGTTCGCCTTGCTGGCAGAGCAGGCCAGGTTCATGCAGAGGCTCTGTCAGGATAATCAGCTGGCAGCTGCCGTTTTTGAGTGCTGAAAGAAGCTCTGGAACATCGGCGCAAATAGAAGTTTCAATCGTCTTTTCAGGAAAGGCTTTTTTCAGCAACGGTTCCAGATCCCAGAGCGGGGCAGGTGCGCACGAACCAATGGATATGGTATTTTTCTGCCTGTTGAGCAAGTTTATCTGACGCTTCATGCCGTCTATGCTGCGCAGGATCTTTTTGGCATGGCTTGCGGCCAGTCTGCCAGTGTCGCTCAGAAATATCCTGTTTTTTTTGTGGAAAAACAGCTTGGTACCAAGCTCTTCCTCAAGCCTCCGCATGGATCTGCTCAGCGCAGGCTGAGACAGATGCATCTCTTCAGCTGCCCTTGAGAGAGATTCGTGCTTAGCGACAAGTAAAAACTGCTGAAGAAGGGAAAATTCAAGCATAAAGATGCTCCGCAAGGAATATTCAGCATGCGTTTTGGTTATGCTGCTTTGCAAAAATAGCTATGTACTTTTTATACGTCAAATCCTATAATGCAATATAGAAGATCAGCGGTATCTACAGAACTAACCGCTGATAAAGATTATGCTGGTCTAAGCATTTTTATCCTTAAGAGGCGTATATGGCAAAAGATGTGATGATAGTGACTGGAGCCGGGCAGATCAGCATGGCTATCGCCCGAAGGATTGGCTATGGAAAAAAAATCATCCTTGGCGACAGGAGCATGAAAAACTGCGAGTCCATTGCGGGCGTGATGTCAGGCGCCGGTTTTGACGTCGAACCCTTCGAAATGGATCTCTCTTCCCGCGAATCTATTGCGTCGATGATCGCCAAGGCGCAAGAATACGGTGAGGTGAAGTACATGGTCAACGGCGCGGGGGTTTCCCCTTCGCAAGCTTCGATAGAAATGATCCTTAAGGTTGACTTGTACGGAACAGCCGTTCTTCTTGAAGAAGTGGGCAAAGTGATTGCCAAGGGAGGATCGGGTGTGACCATTTCAAGCCAGTCCGGCTGGCGCATGCCTCAGCTCACGCCCGAACAGGACAGGCAGCTTGCCATGACGCCGACGGAAGATCTGCTCGGCCTTGAAATTCTGCAGCCCCAGAACATCAATGATACCCTTCATGCATACCAGATGGCCAAGCGCTGCAATGAAAAGCGCGTGATGTACGAGAGTGTCCGCTGGGGAAAGCGTGGGGCGCGGCTGAATGATATAGCACCGGGCATCATCGTTACTCCTCTCGCCATGGATGAATTCAACGGACCACGCGGAGACTTCTACAAGAATATGTTTGCCAAATGTCCTGCCGGACGTCCCGGCACGGCCGATGAGATGGCAAACATCGCAGAACTGCTGATGAGCGATGCCGGTGCGTTCATCACCGGTTCCACATTCCTTGCCGATGGCGGAGCAACAGCGTCGTATTATTACGGGCCGCTGCAGCCTAAGCTTAACGGATAGATCCCATCCCGGAGAAAAACGATGGACAGAAGAACGTTTTTATTTTCTTTTGGAATGCTGAGCTTCGGCATATCCATGCCTTTCAAAACCATAGCTTCGTCAAAGACTCTCGTAGTATATTTTTCGAAGACCGGAGAACAATACGGCGTTGGTGTGATCAGCAAAGGCAATACTGCCATTGTTGCAGAAATAATAGCCCAAAAAACCGGCGCTGACCTGTGCGAAATCACGGTAGAAAACGATACCTATCCCACGCAGTACAAACCGCTCTGCGACGTAGCGAAAATAGAGTTGAACAACAAGGCGCGCCCGGCGTATAATAAAACTGTAGCGGATATCAGTGGGTACGATGTCATTTTCATCGGGGCTCCCGTTTGGTGGGGCGACTGGCCGATGGTCATGTACACCTTTTTTGAGCATGAAAATCTGGCTGGCAAAACGTTGATCCCCTTCAGCACCCACGCCGGCAGCGGTCTCTCTGGATTTGACAAAAAGCTTGCAACGGCAAATCCAAAAAGCAAGGTAGCAGCGGGGCTTGCCATAACAGGAACTGATGCGCAGAACAATTCTTCGCGGGTCAGCGGAGCTGTCGACGTCTGGCTGAAAAAACTTGCTGAGCAAGGAATTGCTTTTTAAAAATTTGTTCGGGCAGCATGGGGCATTGAAACTGGCATGTCCTTTTGTCGCCCGGCATTGGCATACAGCAGCATGATTCAGAAAATAATGAAAGCCCGTATCATAATGGATCTTGCATTGCCATCCCTGCTCCTGCTGCTCATGGGGTATTCGCTTATTGGCGAAGCCTTCCATGAAGCGGCAGGAGCAGTTATGTGCGGGCTGGTTCTGGCACACCTGTGGCATAACCGTGGCTGGCTGAAAAACATGACTAACGGCAGGTATTCTTTAGCACGTATTTTTCGTACGGTATGTTTTTTTGCCTTGCTGGCAGTTACCTTGGCTCAACTGGTAAGCGGCGTGCTGATTTCCGGGCGTGTTTTTCCCTTTCCTGCCATGGATGGTATCTCAGCCGATGCCCGTGCAGCGCATCTGTGCACGGCATATTGGTGTTTTTCTCTCATGGCAGTGCATGCCGGCATTCATTTAAGCAGCCTTGCTGCTTTGGTGCAAAAGAAGATTCCGGCCATATTTTTCTGCATGGTGACCCTGCTTCTGGTAATTATCGGCGCATATGGGGCATACGCTTTTGTATTGCGCAGTTTTCCGGATTATATGTTTCTGCAAAAGGCATTTGCCTGTTTCAATTTTGATGAGCCATTGATTTTTTTTCTTGCAGACTACGCAGCAATTTTTTGTAGCTCTAGTACTAAAATGAATTGACGAGTATAATAAATTCTGTTAGTTTTCTTATTAGGAGGAAAAATATATGCAAAACATATCTATCGCTGAAATTATTTCATTAATTGAGGCTGCTTCTGACAATGAAAAAGAAC
>JAGAZG010000008.1 GCA_017940105.1 Mailhella sp.
AATGGAGCCGCGTTCACCTTCTATGATCTCTGTATACGAATGCTGGTCGTCAGCCATGGTCTTGTAAACCGGGCCGTATATTATCTGAACGGAAAAGGCCCGCCACAGCAGGGCAACCCAGCAAATGACAAACAAGCCTGCGGCCACATGGAAGCGCAGGTTAACAAGTATCTGCCACCGCTCGCCCATTTTTTTAAAGAGGCCTTTCTCCTCTGCAACGACAGGGCGGCGGGGTGCGATCCGTCTGTTGACGGGATGCCTTCTGGGAAGGCGAAGCGTGGTGGAAGAACTGTTCTGACGCATTGGAGCACTTTATTTCTTGTAGATGTCCAGGCGGCGAATCTGGCCGGGATCGGCCATGCTCATGCCAAGTTTTTCAGCCGTTTTGCCAAGCATGTAGGGGGAAAGCAGGCTGTCCCGTTCGATTTCAAGCTTTGAAATATGCATTTTGGCAGCGGCAGCTTCCTGCTGCATGCGATATATGCTGTACGCCACATCCTGGGTGTCAAAACGTATCCATGTGCTGTATACGGCCATGGTCAGGCTGAAGAGAATGGATACTATAAGCAGGAGAAACCATCCTCCTGAACCGAGAGTGGAAACACGGCTTGCGCTCATAGGCGCCTCCCTTGTTGCGGCGTAATTTTTTCAATGGCGCGCAGTTTGGCGCTGCCCGCCCTGGAATTTGCAAAAAGTTCTGCTTCTGACGGAAGAATAGGCTTTCTGGTCAAAAGCCTGGCCTCCGCCTTGTGCCCGCAGGTGCATACCGGAAGTCCTGGCGGGCAGAGGCATTCGGTGCTCCAGAGCCTGAATGCTTGCTTGACAATGCGGTCTTCCAGCGAATGGAACGTGATGATGACAAGCCTTCCCCCAGGCGCGAGCCGTGAAAGAATGCTGCCCAGAAATTTTTCAAGCTGTCCCAGTTCGTCGTTTACTGCCATGCGTATGGCCTGAAACGTACGGGTAGCGGGGTGGTTGCGGGCCGTTTTTCGCCATTTTGGCGGATAGGCGCCGCATACAATGCCGGCAAGCTGTCCTGTCGTTTCAATGGGTGAGGATTCGCGGGCGCGCTGTATGGCCTTGGCAATGCGGCCTGCCATGGGATCTTCGCCATATGCATCAATAATTCTGGCTAGTTCCTGGACAGGCGCTTCATTGACAAGATGCCAGGCAGACGCTGTCCATGCCGGGCGGCCTTCGTGGCTAAATCCCCCCATGTCCATGCGCATGTCCAGCGGAGCGTCTTCATGAAAAGAAAAGCCTCTTCCGGCAACATCAATCTGCAGGGATGAAACGCCAATGTCGAGAAGGGCGCCGTCTACGCTGTCCCAGCCAAGGCTGTCGAGCTTTGCCGCAAAATCCGCGTATTCACAGAGGAAAAGACGGCATGAGTCAAGAAATGGCCGCAGCGTTTCCTCAGCCCTTTTCAGAGCCTGAGGATCCCTGTCAAGCCCGCAGAGCAGGGCATTCCCCTGAGTAAGGCGCATTATTTCAGAGGAATGCCCCCCCAGCCCCAGGGTGCCGTCAAGATAACGCCGGCCAGCCTGGGGTTTCAGAAGGTCCATAACTTCGGCAAGCATCACGGGCACGTGTCTTGCGTTGTCTGGAGTTATGGAATGGCATGCATCGTTCCCTGCGGACATGGGCCGCCTCAAAGCTCAAAATTAATGCCGCTGGCGGCTAGTTCGTCTGACACTCCCTCAATATTTTCCTGCGCTGTGGCGCGCTGAAGCATTGAGGGATTCCAAATTTCAAAACGCGCAAACTGCCCGAGAACGGTGGCTTCCCTGTCCAGGCAGGCATAAGCGCGGTGATCCGGCGAAAGCAGAATACGACCCTGGGAGTCAGGACGCTGTATTTCAGCCCCCCCTATGACAAGACGGCGAAAAGCTCTTACGCGCGGCGAAGGATTGGGTATGCGCATGAATTTTTCTTCAAGCTCCATCCAGTCCTTCAGGCTGTAGGCAACGAGGCATTTGTCGTACGTAGTGAGGATGAACGAATCTTTGGAAACGTCGCCAAAGGTCTGAGACTGATTATCCGGCATTGTCTGTGACGCCATGGCCTCACGTATTTCCGGAGGCAGGATCAGTCTGCCTTTGGGATCGATATTTCTTGAAAATCTTCCTCTGAAAATCATCGTTGCATCCATTTTTAACCACTTTTCTCCACTTTTGCCCATTATCAAGCAGGCTGTCAAGGCTCAGCGGGCAAACTGTGTTGAAAAAATGAAAAAACAGACAAAGAAAACGCAAGAAAATGTTGCTCATGCCAAGATGGAGAACTCGACAATAAATCAAAAAAAAGGCAGGATTACATCCGCAGGCAACAGCTCGTAGAGATGATTGCCGCCAACATCCCCATGGAAGGTCTTTGCATGCGCACAAAAATCGTTGCTACCATTGGCCCGGCAAGCTGCACGCAGGAAAAGCTTGAGCAGCTTACAGAAGCGGGCGTTTCTGTTTTTCGTCTTAATTTTTCTCACGGCGATCCTAATTTTTTCAGGGACGTCATTTCCCGCATACGCGAGATTGAAAAAAAAGTTGGGCGTCCGCTCACAATCATGCAGGATCTGCCAGGGCCGAAAATCCGCATAGGCATACTCCCTGAGGGCAAGATCGCGCTGACCAGGGGTGACCGTCTTGTCCTGGGCAGGGAAAGAAAAGAGAACGAAGAGCTTCCCTTTATTCCTTTTGATCATCCCGGCATTCTTGCCACGCTTGTACCAGGCGACAAACTGGTGCTCGCTGATGGCGGGCTGCAGTTTCAGATAGAGGAGCGGCTGGACAGGGAACGTTTTTTA
Organism: Mailhella sp.; assembly: GCA_017940105.1. Lineage (GTDB taxonomy): Bacteria > Desulfobacterota > Desulfovibrionia > Desulfovibrionales > Desulfovibrionaceae > Mailhella. The sequence continues at coordinate 2,804 of JAGAZG010000008.1, forward strand.
ATGACGGCGCTTGAGAGCGGCTCCATTTCTTCCCGAAAGGGACTTGCCCTGCCCGGCAAGTCCATTGAGCTGCCTGCGATAACCGAAGAAGACAGAAAACGCCTCGCCCTTGGCATAGATTTGGGCATTGATGCGGTCGCCGTATCATTTGTGCAGACAGTTGACGACGTTATCAGCATGAAAGCTCTTCTGCGTGCCCATGGCAAAGGCGACATACCTGTCGTGGCAAAGCTTGAACGGCAGAATGCCGCCATAGACAACCTTGACGCCATCGTTGCTGAAGCCGATATCATCATGGTCGCCCGGGGCGATCTTGGGGTGGAGTGCCCCATGCAGTCGTTGCCGGCATTGCAAAAGCACATCATCCATACGTGCAACCGCGCCGGCAAGCCCGTCATTGTTGCTACGCAGATGCTGCTTTCCATGGTTAATACGCCTGTGCCCACCCGAGCCGAAGTGACCGATGTGGCCAATGCCGTGCTGGACGGCGCAGACTGCGTCATGCTTTCTGACGAAACGGCGGCCGGATCATATCCCGTAGAAGCCGTAAACTACATGCGCAGCATTACAGATGAAGCCGAAAAGTATCTTTTGGCGACGCGCAGGCTCGTTCCGCCAAAAGACGAAAACGATACGTCTCGTTTTCTTGCGTACACCGCATGTCTTCTTGCCAAGGCTACCAATGCCTGCGCCATCGTAGCCCACTCTGTTTCCGGCGGTGCGGCGCGCATGCTCGCTGAATGCCGGCCAAGCCAGACCGTGTATGCCCTGACGCACAACTCCATTGTTGAACATGCTCTGAATTTTGTCTGGGGAGTGCAGCCGTTTTTTATCCCCACGGGCGACAGCAGCATTTCGCATCTGCGCCGCGTGCAGAATTTTATTGCTACCAGCGCCGACTTTCCCATGGGAGAAGACGTCGTCATCACTGCCGGCGAATATGCGCCGGGCGAGCAGACCCGCCGCACGAACCTTGTTAAGATTTATCACAAGTAGATATTGCCTTTCAGGCTTTCTGCTTGCTACAATGGCTCCACTCTTCACAGGCGTGGAGCCTTTTTATACTTAAGGCATGTAAGGTGTGTCCATTATGAGCGCGATATTTGCAAAAGAAAACAAAGATCAAGCCGCTGCTTCCGCAGCCATCCTGCCGGATTTGAATAATCTTGATCCGCTTTTGCTCGGGGCTGAAGACAGGCTGCTGATTCTGCTTGCGTCGGCAGCGCACTTTGACGGAAAAATATCGCCGGAAGCATGGCGTGTTGCGACGGGCATCCTGCATGAAGTTTTCGATCCCGAAGAGCAGGATTGCGCTGGTTGCTCCCCGTCTTTCTCATCCATCCAAGCAAAATTTCATGCCGCCTTGCTTCTTGAGCCTGTTGCGCCATCAGGATTTGCTTCAGACAAAGCTTTATTAAATGCTTTTTCTGCATTGCCGAAAAAAAAGGCGGAGGCATTCCGCAACGGTATTGCCGAACTGTGCCCTGCATATGCCGTTGCTCTTGTCGTTCCTCAGAAGGATCAGGGTGAAAATTCGCCTTCAGCAAAAGATTTTTTCAGAAAAAACCTGCGCTTGCCTGGGGTTTCTCCGTCTGCTCCTGCAGAAGAAGGACATTCTGTCATTATGGATAACGGGTTGGCTGTATCCCGCGCCAGCGACCAGTCGGTTTTTCCCGCGGTATTCAAAAAAAGCCTTTCCGGTCTTGAAAGCATGGCTAAAAATGCCGCCGGCCCTTATCACTGGGCCGCACGGTATTTTAAAGAAATGGATGTGCTGCGTCTGTTTTCACAGGCGGACAGGCAGAAAGAGCCCATGCGCGTACCAGATGCCTTTGCGGACACATCTCAGGCTGTTCAGGCTCTTGAACGGTCTGCCCTTGGCGCAGGCAGCATTGACCTTTTTCAGTATGCTGCTGATTTTCGGCATCTCATGCAGGAACAGCCGTATACCGTTGTCATTGTCGGTGAGGGAAAGCGAGGCAAGAGCTCTCTTGTCAATGCCCTTCTGGGTAAAGATGTTTCGCCTGTGCGTGAGTCGGTAGCGGCGACAGCCACTGTCGTTAAATTCCGCTGGGGTGAGAGTTTCAGGGGCAGAGTCCACTATATGCAGGATAGTGAAAAGCAGAGGCTTGACCTGCTTTTTGCCCGTAAGGCAGGAGAGTTCGCCGCATCTGCCGATGGCGAGGATGGCGGAGAAGAAACAGGAGAATGGGTAGGTTCCGCTGAGGAACTGAAGCCGCACCTGACAGACAGCGTCAACGGCAAAAAACGTTTTGTGTCTTTTGCAGAAGTTGAACTGCCTGCCGATATTCTTCGCAATGGGACGGTACTTGTGGATACGCCTGGATTGAACGCCACGGTTGACGTCCAGAACTTTCTTGCTTACCAGGCCAGCCTTGACGCTGACTGCCTTGTCCTGGTCATGGATGCCCGCAGGCCAGAATCGGCGTCTGAGGCCGAGCTTGTGCATCTTCTTGCCGGAACGGGCAGGGCGGCCAGCCTTGTAGGCGTGGTCACCGGCATCGACAGGCTCAACGAAAAAGCCAGCGCAGACAAGGCTATGGCCGAAGCCCGCGGGCTCCTTAACGCAGCGTCTGCAGAAGGCATTACGGTGATCGACGTATTGGATATCAATGCTAGGGAAGCCATGGCTAAACGCTGCAGCGTCGTTTCATGGGGCGGCGGAAAGGATTTTCAAAAGCTGTACAAACTTATTTCTGCCGGGCGCCATGAAAATGCTGTTCCTGAAAATGATCTTGCCCTTCGAGTGATCCAGAAAGGTGAAGAACTGGTGCGCATGGCCAGGGAAAGCGCGCCCGCTTTGCTGCAAAAAGAAATGGCTGCCATCCCCGATGTCCAGCATGACATGTTTTTGACTTCGCACCGTGACCGCCTGCGCAAGGTGCTTGCACACAGCGTTAAACAGGCTCAGAACGTCGCTGCATCTGCCTCTGATGATATAGAGGCATGGCGCAGGGAACAGGTGCGCTCGCTTGACAAGTGGGAAGAAACAACAGTTATGCGCATCATGGATGCTGCAGGAAAATATGCTGATCAGCTTGGCTCTCCTGCCATGTTCAATGCAAAAAAATGGAAGGATTTCAACGAACATACGGTGGTTGAAATCGCGCATGATTCCCTTAAGGAACTTTTGGCAGAAAGGCGCAGCCTCCAGCGTGACTGGAATGAAAAGCTCCGCAGGTTCAGCGGGGAATTGCGGGAAATTTCTGTGCATTGCCTTGACGCCGTCATGGTTGAAGACAGCGAGCTGACTTCAATAAACGAAATTTCGCTCAGCCGTATGCAATGGATGGTCAAGGCCAACGATCTGCTGAAAAAAATCACGCTGGTAGGAGCCGGAGCGGCATTGCGCGGCATTGGAGGAGCAGGTGTCGGACTGGCCATAGGAGGACTTGGATGGTGGGCTGCATTGCCTGTAGCCATTGCTGGCGGCGTTATCTGGATGATGCGGCGCGTCGGCGACCCGCAAAAGTGCCGCGTACATTTTTTAAAGGCAAAAGAAGAATCCATACGCTCTTGGGCCTCAAAGCAAAAGAAGAACATCCA
>JAGAZG010000067.1 GCA_017940105.1 Mailhella sp.
ATTGCCTTCCTTCTGCTGCCGGCACAAATGGCAGGTGTTCAGGCAGAATTACTTCTTCAGAGCAGGTAACGGCAAGCCCCTGGATAAGATTGCGCAATTCCCTGACGTTGCCAGGCCAGCCGTATGAGAACATCAGCTTTTCTGCTTCAGCAGAAAAAGCCAGCTTTCTGCCATACTTGTGATTATAAAAATCCAGAAAAAAATGTGCCATCGGTAAAATGTCATCCCTGCGTTCACGGAGAGGAGGTATCTCAAGCACGGCGATGCGCAGCCTGTAATACAGGTCGCTGCGAAATTCGCCGTTTCTTATGGCATTTTCCAGATTTTTGTTTGTCGCCGCAATGATGCGGACATCAAGCCTCTTAGGAATCGTCGCACCCACGCGAAGCACTTCTCCATCCTGCAAAAAACGAAGAAGCCGGGTTTGCATGGTTATGGGCAACTCACCTATTTCATCAAGAAATACAGTGCCTGAATTTGCCGCTTCAATAAGCCCGACTTTGCCGTTTCTGTTTGCGCCGGAAAACGTACCGCCAACATAGCCGAAAAGTTCTGTTTCTATAAGGTTGGACGATATGCTGCCGCAGTCGACTTTAATAAACGGGCAGCCTGATCGCCCGCTTTCCCTGTGTATCCGTTTGGCGAGCACGTCTTTGCCTACGCCGGTTTCGCCCAGTATGAGCACAGGGGCATCTGTTTTGGCGAGAAGGCCGACCTTGCCCCTGAGCTGAGCCATGGAGCGGCTTTGGACTATTTCCGGCATATCGGCGTCCTGCTGCCTCGAGGAGCTGCTTAGCTTGGTAAAAACATCAAGCAGTTCCTTTTGAAATTCGATTTTTCCTTTCAGTTCTTCAAGCCTGCTTTCATCCCTGAGCAGGGTCACGCAAAAGGCTACTTTACGTCCATGATCAAAGATTGGATGCCCTTCCAAAACAAGCCTGCGTCCATTGGCAAGCGTCTGAACTTTGGTTAAAGGCTTGCCGGTGCGCAGTACTTCCGGATTGACAACGCTGTCAAACATGCCTTTGCCGATGAATTCAAGGACATTGTGGCCAACCATGTTCTCGTGACTGACGCCGGTGATTTTTTCATGCATGGCATTGACATAAAGCACCTGGCCTTCTGCGTCGGTAACGCAGACTCCGTCGCTGAAAACATCCAGCATCTGGTCAAGATATTCCTGCAGCATCGCTTCACCTGTCTGTTATATGTATTCCATACATGAATACCAAGAGCTTTGCAACGAGAGCTGAACATGCTGAATTTACGCACAAAAAAAGCCCTGCCGAGAACCATTTCGGCAGGGCATGCATTCAACACGTCAAAACGCTACGAGCCATACCCGAGTACTTTGGGCAGCCACGTGGCTATTGCCGGGAAGAAGGTAATGGTCAGCACGCAGAATGTGAGCGTAGCAACATACGGCAGCACGGCGACAGCGTTTCGTTCTACCGAAATGCCTGCGATGCGCGACGAAACAAAGATATTCACGCCAAGGGGAGGAGTCAGCAGGGCCGTTTCGTTGGTGAGCACAAGTATGACGCCAAAGTGAATCGGGTCGATGCCAAGCTGAATGATTACCGGAAGCAGCACGGGCACCAGAATGATCAGCGTAGACAGCGTTTCCATGAACATGCCAAGCAGGTACAGCAGGGCAATGATCAGCAGGAGCACGACCGTGGGATTGTGCGTGAACTGGAAGATGGCGTTGGCCAACATGAGCGGGGCCTGCTCATAGGTGAGTATCTTGCCGAACAGTGTTGAGGAACCGACAATGATGATAACGGTGCCGCAGGTCATCACACCTTCAAGCAGGGCGCCATAAAGATGCTTTGGTCGCAGCGTACGGTTGACCACAAAACCAACGAACAGGGCGTACATGATGGCGACAACAGAGGCTTCGACCGGTGTCGCATATCCGGAATAGATGGAACCGAGAATGATCACCGGAGTCATCAAGGAGAAGAAGCTCTTGCTGAAGAAGCAGGTGCGGATGAACGTCTTCAGGCTGAATGGCGGTGTGTCGGCATCCCCCTTAAAGCCTTTTTTGCGCGCTATGAAGTATGCCGTGGACATCATGGAGGCGGCCACGAAGAATCCCGGCAAAAAGCCCGCAGTGAACATTGCCGTGACCGAAAGGTTGCCCAGGATAGCGTAGATGATCATGGGGTTCGACGGCGGGATCATGATGCCGATGGTGCCGCCTGACGATGCTGCAGCGGCTGCGTAATCGCGTGAATATCCGTTTTTGACCATGGCAGGCACCATAAGAGTGCCGACAGCGGCCACGGTACCCGGTCCAGAGCCGGAAATGGCGGCAAAGAAGGTGCATGCAAGAATAGTGGTGATGCCAAGGCCGCCATAGGCACGGCCGCAAATCATTTTGGCAACGTTGATGATCTGGTTTGTAATATTGCCGTATTCCATGAGTGCGCCGGCAACGACAAAGCAAGGGATAGCCAGCAGGGTAAAAATGTTGATGCCTTCAAAAAGAGCATTGTGCACTAACGATAGAGGCAAACCGCTGGCCCCGAAAAGCAGTGCCACAGTGGCAGAGATGACCAAAGTCATGAAGATGGGCATGCCGAGGATGAGCATGACCGCGAGCGTAAGGAGCGCTATTTGTATGGTCGACATGCTAGACGTCCTCCTCGAAGCGCACGAGTGAATTCAGCGTGCCGTTCTTCCAGCGTTTCACATAATCCATTACGATGCGAAACGCTGCCAGCGTAAAGCTGCCTGGTATGACCAGCTCGATCCATGCCTTGGCAAAATGCATGGTGGGAGACATTTCAGGGAATTCAAAGTCATCGATAATGACGGGGACGCAATTCCACGACACATAGAGCAGGCAAGCTACCCATACGGCATCAATAAAGATGCGGAAGAAAAGACGCCATGTGTCGTTCATCCATAAAAACTGTGCCGTCACTCGCACATGGGCGCAACGCTTGGCGGCCAGAGCCGCGCCAAGAAAAACAGACGCGATAAAGGTGTAGCGCGAGAGCTCTTCCGTCCAGTCGATCGAGGAACCAAGCACCATGCGCACGAGAACCTGAGCTGAGAGGCACAGGATCATCACTGCCAGCGTGGCGCTGCAAACGATCTCCTCGAAATTATCGTATATTTTTTTCAGCATGTTCATAGTTTTCACGATACTCCGAGATGAAAACCCGAATATTCGGCGATGCGCCACCCTGCACGGACACATCTGCCATGCTTGCTTGCCGGAGAGGGCAAGTTTTTCATGTCACCTATTGGCGGACATCGTCAGCGCTGAGGCTGAAAAAAGCCCGGAACATGGCGCTAAGGCCTGGCCATGCCCCGGGCCGTTCTTGTTAACTATGCAAACTACTTGCCGTTGATGATGGCCACGGCTTCGTCGACAAGGGCCTTGCCGCCGACCTTGTCGTAGAACTGGGGCCAGATGCTGCGCGCAGTTTCAACCCACTTGGGTTCGTCAGTCAGCTTGTCGTACTGCATGCCATGATCCATGCAGTCTTTAAGGGCAACGGCATCCTGTTCTTCTGCCCACGCCCATTCAGCGACCTGAGCTTCCTGAGCAGCCTTGGCAACGAGTGCCTTGGTATCAGCGTCAAGGCTTCTGTACCACTTTTCGCTGGCCAGGATGGGACCGACCCAGAGCAGATAATGCACTTCAGTGATGTACTTCTGAACTTCCCAGAATTTCATATCGCGGTTAACGGTATGGGGGTTTTCCTGACCGTCAACGACACCCTGCTGCAGGCCGTTAAAGGTTTCGGACCATGCCAGAGGATGAGGTTCGACGCCCCAGGATTTGAAAGCGGCGAGCTGCAGCTCAACCGGTGGGACACGGATCTTGAGGCCCTGCAGATCACCCATCTTGGTGATGGGCTTCTTAGAGTTGGTGATGTGGCGATAGCCCTGGATCAGCCAGCCGAGGGGACGAACGCGGCCTTCTTTGACCATGCTGGCAGCCAGCTTGTCCATGAAGGGCTGGTTCGTGAAGAGCTTCTTGGCATCATCCAGCTTGGGGAACATGTAGGGCAGATAAACCACGCCGGCCGAAGGAGCAAAGGGGGTAACGTTGCCGCAGGCAACCACAGAAACGTGCAGTTCGTTGTCTTTGCACTGCTTCACGTTGGCCTGTTCGTCGCCAAGTGCGCCGCCATAGAACTTCTGGACAGTGATGGCGCCGTTGGATCCCTTTTCAAGGACTTCGGCGAACTTGTCGAGACCACACACATGGGCGCTGCCCTGCGGACCTGAAGTGGCGATTTTTATCGTCTGCTTTTTGTACTCGACTGCATGTCCAGTGCTGACAGCGCCAAGAAGAGCCAAGGCCGCTAAACCACAGATCATACGTTTCATAACATCAACTGCCTTTTTAAAGATTCCACAAAGCCCCGCAGGGCAACCTCGCCTCAGAATACGGACGGTTACCGTCCTCTACAGGGAATCCGCGTTGCCGGAACCCCGCTTATTCTCAAATTAGCAAAAACCATGCCAAAATTAAGACACAAAACATAAGAACATGCGTTCTTCATCGGCTTTAAAAATTCACAGGACAACTTGTTTAAAGCACTTTCTTATATTCTTGGAAGTCTTATATCAAATACTTTTTCTCATTTCAAGTTTTTCACCCGTTTTTTTTAGGAGCTTTCCCATTATTCCTCTTTTTGTTGCGATTTTCCACATTTGTTTGCAAAATTACAACATCATTTTTCTGCTATCTTCTTATAATACACCATGTTTATAAGGAATTCTATTCATTGCCGCACAAAGACATTGCAACAGCGCAACATTTTTTGCCTCTTATTTTTTCAACAAAAAATTCTGCTTTCCTCGGCTGGTTCCTTTTTTTGCGGGTAGGCCGGCAGGGGAGAAAAAAAACAGCATGCAGAAAATTCGAAGGTGTTCCGCCAATCATGCCCACGCTTCTAGTGGCGTTAGAATTCTTCGCTATTCCGCCTCTTCTGCTCGGAATCTCTTTCAAAATCTTGCCATTTCACAGAGTCCCGGCGCCTCCAGGTTCCATCTTCAAACATGGCTTTTTCCAGCGCTGAGAAAAGGTTGTCAAGGCCCAGGCCTCCCAGGGCAGAAACAGCCACGGCATCCGGATGGCAGGCAGCAAGGCAAGGCTTGCTGTCAGAGGGAACCTTATCCCACTTATTGAATACAGTCAGGCGGGGCAGCAATCCAAGTTCCAGTTCTGAAAGAATTTTTTCGACAGCTTCCATTTGCATCTGCCATTCTGGATGAGATGCATCGATCACATGTATCAGCAAATCTGCCGATTCCAGTTCTTCTAGCGTAGCCCTGAAGGCCTCTTTCAATTCAGCGGGCAAATTACGGATAAAACCTACCGTATCGGCCAGTACAATTTCTCGTTCCCTTGGAAAACGCAGCCTCCTGGTCGCAGGGTCAAGCGTGGCAAACAGCTTATCTTCTGTAAGGACATTCGATCGCGTGAGCGCATTAAGCAACGTTGATTTGCCCGCATTCGTATATCCGACCAGAGCAGCAACCGGAAGACCTTGCCTGGCCCGGTGCTCCCTGGCATGAAAACGGCGGCGGCGCAGAATGTTCAATTCTTCCTTGATGCGTGCGATGCGCTCCCGCAGACGCCTGCGGTCCAGCTCAAGTTTGGTTTCGCCTCGCCCCTTATTGCCAAAAATGCCTCCGGCAAGTCTGTCCATAGAGTGATTTCTTCCGGAAAGCCTTGGCAGTTCATATTGCAGGCGGGCCATTTCAACCTGCAGCTTGCCAGCTTTGCTCCCCGCATGCCTGGCAAAAATATCCAGAATAAGCTGCGTGCGATCTTTCACCCGCCGTTCCGTTACCTCTGACAAGCTCGCAAGCTGGGCTGGACTGAGTTCTCCATCAAAAATTATCAAGGATGCCTGGCCCTGCAGGGCAAGGACTTCCAATTCTGCAAGCTTGCTCTTGCCAAGTATATGCCTTGGGTGCATCGCCGGCACGCGCTGGATCATTGTGCCCGTCACGGCAATGCCGGCTGTCCGGGCAAGCTCGGCAAGTTCACCAAGATTTCTTTCCTGAATTCCCCGCGGATCCAAAGAAACCGATACTAGAACAGCTCGTTCTGCATCGGCGTTCTCACCGGCGGCAACACCATCGCCAAGCACCCGTCCAAGCTCTTCCTCAAGAGCTTCGGCCTGCTCCGTAAAATCTGTATCGACCTTGTCCCAGGGAAGTTCCGGCCCGACCTCATAAGAAGCTCCTTTCAGACTGCCAGCTGGCGGCAAAAGGTGAGCGCTCTGAAATTTTGCGGGCATACCCCACTCATCGACAGTAAGAACGCTTGCAGAATCCAGCCGTAAAAAAAGAAGATCCATCAGGTCTTCATGGGAAAGGCCTTCTGATGAAAGATGGGTATGCAAAAGGCGCAGGCCGCGTAGTCGGCCAGCGCCAGTTCTGGCATGGGGCAATTCAGGTATGAGTATTGAAGAGGAGTCGCCGACGATGACCATTGCAACCCGGCCATGTCTGTCAAGAACAAGTCCGATCTGGCGTGAAACCAGGCGGGACAACGCCGAAAGTTCCCGCGCCTGTTCAATGCTGTATCCGCCGTGCACGGGATAGCGCCTCTGTCCAAGCCGGGCAAGAGCTTTCAGCTCACTTGGCTTCAGTCCGGCGGTATTTCCTTCAACGCGGGCTGCTATTGTTCTTCTCCTGCCAACCAGGAAGCTATCATGTCGTCATATTTGGAGGTTGTGCGGAACGTTGCCGCTGCCATCCTCCTGCGAAAATCCAGGCTTACGCCGCCTTTTTCCATTTCCTGCATGGCTTCGTCATAAAATGCTGGATCAGAAACGACCAGGACGCTGTTGTAATTTTTGGAAGAAGCCCGCAGCAGGCAAGGTCCGCCGATATCGATCTCTTCGACCATGCCTGCGGGATCAAGGCCTTTTTCAAGGGCGGATTTAAAATCGTACAGATTCACAACAACCAGGTCAAAAGGCTTGATCTCAAACTCCTCAAGCGTTTTCATATGCCCGGCATTGTCTTTGTTGGCAAGTATCCCACCATGAATACGAGGATTCAGCGTTTTTACTCTTCCATTGAGAATTTCTGGAAACCCCGTTACATCGCTCACGGCGGTGACAGGCAGCCCCTGAGCCTGAAGAAATTTCATGGTGCCGCCGGTCGACACAAGCTCAACGCCTTTCTTATGGAGAAATGCGGCAAACTCTGCCAGGCCGTCCTTATGAGTCACACTCAGCAGCGCGCGCTTGATGACTAAATTTTCCATATAGCTCCCTTGGTAAATGTGTATGGGTATGTTGCCAGAGGCTGACATGAATGGCAAGTTTCACATCACAGCAGAAGAGACACTTTGAGAGTGCTTTTTTTGCAGCCACTGCAAAAAGCTGTCTGACCATGCGGTGAAAGAAGGAACATCCTGTTCGCTCGTTGTTGCCCCTCCAGAATATTCCACAGCCGTTTCTCCATCTGCAAGGGACTGAACCCATCCGCTGAACATGTCGAGCCAGAGCCTGACCTCAGGATTTGCGGCAATGCCCTGCAAGCGCGCTTCAAATTCCTCTTCTCCCAGAGAAATACCAGCCTGTCCGACCATCCAGCGCAGAACCGCTCCTTTTGAACTCTCCAGTGAGACTTTTTTGCCGTTCACTGCTTCAAGCAGCATGCAGAGATCGGGCTCTCCCTGCCGGGAACGAGCCGCTGCCCATTCAGGCACAGATATGACGGCTGCATCCGGATTCTTCTCAACTCCCTCCATAAAGTAAAAGCGCAGCCACTGCTCGTACCTTATACCCCTCAAAAACAATTCGGCAAAAAAATCCATGCATTCTCCCTTGCATATTATGAAGGCATTGTTGATAACAGTCCTGGAACTGTCAAGGCCATAAAAAAGTGTCTGTCTCCGTTCTTGCCATGCAGCATGCAGCTGCATAAACTAGTCCAAAATGCGGCTGAATGAAATATGAGGAGCGGCGCATGTTCACTGTTTTTTTTGTATTTTTCGGTTGGTTCATCGGCGGATTTGTCAGCGGAATCTCAGGCTTTGGCGCCATGATGCTTGCACTGCCAGTCCTTACTCTTGGCCTTGACGCCATGGACGCCATACTCACATGCTGCATAGTCGCCGGCCCCTGCTGCATGCAGCTTGCCTGGCTTTACCGCAGCTTTGTGTACTGGCCCGACATGAAATGGCTTTGGCTTGGCTGCGTTCCCGGCTGCATCCTTGGCACGATCACCCTCATGGCTATTCCGGCAGGCTGGCTGCAGATTGGCATCAGCCTGCTCATCTGCATTTTTCTCATCGTGCAGATTTTTGGCGGCAGAGCAACATGGACTCTGCCTGATTCGATTGCCGCGCTGCTTATTACAGGCTGTGCAAGCGGCTTCTGCAATTCATCTGTTTCTGTAGTCGGCGTTCCCATGGGGATATTTGTCCTGCTCAAGCATTGGGACAAAGACAAGGCCCGCGGCACGATGGCCATGTTCTTTCTGCTGAGCAGCCTGATTACCATTTTAACGCAGTGGCTTTCGGGAGTGTATAACTCCTATCTTTTTCAAATATCCGCAATTGGCGCCATAGGTTGCTTCATTGGCCAGGCCCTGGGGTTCAGGGTCGGCAGGCATATCAACCAAGCTGTCTTTGTAAAATTTGCTCTGTGCTTTCTTACCTGCGCAGCCGTCATGCTCTTTTTCAAGGGCATACGCGCCTGAAACAAAATTTTGCCCCTCCATTGCAACCGCAATCCTGTTTATAATTTAAGACCTGTGCACAATGCCCTGCTGTGAAAAGCTGTTGCCACGTTCTGGTTTATGACCTCGGCCTTGTGAACAATACGGACGCCCCTAATCGAAGGCCGTTGTATTCGTTGCGGCCGGTTTTTGGATGGGAGAATCTCTCTCCCAAACATCAGGTTCGCAGGCATGGATGCCTGTGCAGGCCTTCTATGTTTTTTAGAGTACATCTCAGAATATGATAAATAGCAACGGATAAAAACCAGTTTTCAGTCTTGTTTTCTATATCAGTAACGTAGCAAAACACGACCAAATTATAAGTCGTTTTCCTGAATATTTTTAGGATTTGCTCTAGACCAGTGCGAAGCAGGCGGAATGCCCCAAAGCATCCCGCCTGCCAATCCCGTGCTCAAAGCGGCGGCTATGCCGCGGCAACGTCCACGCCGGTGAGCAATTCCACGATATTGCCGGTAATATTGCGAAGCGCAACGATCCCAACGCCAAAAAAGCAAAGGGGAACGCCCACATAGCCATAGAAAAGATGCATGAAATCCATGCAGGCGAAAACGCCGAACCAGCCGCCCTGTGCAAAGCGCCAGCCGTACCAGCAAACCATAACAGCCGTGATCAAAAGCAAAATATGAGCCGACAGCCTAAAAAATGCGCGAACTCTGAACGTGCAGGCCCCAAAAATATCAAGAGAAATATGGTCGCCCTTTTCCATAGCGACAACACTGCCTGAAAACGCAAGCCAAATCAGCAGGAAACGCGCCAGCTCTTCATACCAGGATGGCACAAATTTTATCGTGTACCGCAAAATGCATCCTATTCCAAGGTCAAACACGATGCCAAACAGGCTGAGCACGAGCGCCACCCTGCAAACGGCCGACAGCCCCTTGGAAAGACGATCAAGCAGCACATACAGGCAACGGAGCATACCGACCATGACCGTGTCTCCTTAATTGAACCGGCTAAGGCGTTCGCGGCCAAGCCGTGCAACAGTATTAAGAGCATGTTCCACAAGCTCGACACTCACGGGAACTGCCATATTCCAGATCCGGCTCTTGGGCTTGCAGGATGCTTCGGCGACAAGATGCACCTTTTCAGGAGAGAACTCGGCGATGCCAGCCTGTTCAAAAGAAACCGGCAGATTAAGGCTGATCAGAAAATCCTGCACCTTTTCGATTTCTTCCTGGGTTCTCCCTTCAAGAACAAACTGGGCAAGTATGCCAAGAGCGACTTCTTCACCGTGCAAAAGTCCCTTAGCGTCACCGTACAGGGGAGTCAGGACAGAAAGAGAAAGTCCAATGCCATGCGCTGCGGCAACGCCGCAACCTTCAAACCCCACGCCGGAAAGCAAAATGTTGGCTTCAATAACCTTTTCAACGCTTTCTGTGCATTCCTTGCGGCAAACGGCGTCATAGGCTTCTTTTCCATACTGCCAGATGGTTTCATGGCAGATGCGAGCAATGGCCTGGGACGTAACGGTCTGCTTGCCGTTATAAAAGTTGTCCGCTCCTTTCTTCAGGCACTGCTGCGCTTCATAATAAGTTGCAAGAGCGTCCGCTATGCCAGACGCGAAAAAACGGGCAGGAGCCTGTGAGATAATCTGGGAATCCACAAAAATGCAGTCAGGATTCAGCGTAAGGAAGCGCGGGCCAAGCCACTCGCCTTCGTCGCTGTAGGTGACGATGACGCGGCTCGTAGGAGCGTCGTTGGATGCAAGTGTAGGCGCTATGACCACCGGCAAACCCAGATTGAGCGCCATGCCCTTGGTCACGTCAAGGGTCTTACCGCCGCCGACGGCCACAAGAACGTCGCTACCAAATTCTTTTGCGCGGGACGTCAAAAAATCAATCTGGCTGGGGCTGCACTCGCCGGCGAACTGAAGCATTTCGCACTTGATGCCTGCCTTCGAAAACGAGGTCTCAATCCTCTCGCCCAAAAGGTTCTGCACAAAGGCGTCAGCAACGACCAGCGGATGCGCTCCGAAACGCTTCACTTCATCGCCGATGCGGTCAAAAATCCCATATCCCTGAAGATATAAACGCGGAAAACCCAGACTGTACATACCTGTTCCTGTTATTTTTGACGCCGGCCCGCCGGTCTGGCAGGCCGGCCTTGCTGTTCACACTGCTTTATTTGGAAGCTTCTTCCACGGCCTTCTTATACTTGGCGAGCCATGCGGCTCCGGCCTGACCGTACTTGTCAAGATACCATTTTTCCATGCCGGCCTTGGCGCCCATCAGACCAGCGCGCTGTTCAGCAGAAGGAACGGTAAGCTTGCCGCCGCCCTTGACGAACTTTTCGCGGGCAGACATTTCAATGTTTTCGTTGAAATCAGACTGGGCTTCTGCGCCATAAACAAGCGCATCAAGCACGACCTTCTGCAGGTCTTCGGGCATGGAGGCAAGCCACTGCTTATTGACCCAGTAAAAACCATACAGATAGGTGTGCATGTCAAGGAAGCCGAAACGGATGCTTTCGTCCATCTTGTTGGACAGAATATCATTGATGGCGATCTTCAGCCCGTCAACAACGCCGGTAGAAAGAGCCGTATAGCATTCGCCCCATGCTACCACAGATGGGTTGGCGCCCAGCTGACGGGTGAATTCCTGCTGCAGCGGAGAATTGATGGTGCGGATCTTCAGGCCTTTCAAATCTTCGGCCGACTTAATTTCTTTCTTTGTAGTAAAGAAAGAACGCCAGTTGCCGCCATTGCAGATAGAGGCCAGCTGCACATTGGGGAGAACCTTGGCAAGCGCAGCATTGATTTCGTCTTTAAAGCCACCGCGCATGAATTTGCGGCTAGTTGCGTCATCGGGCATGCTGTACTGCAGGTCTATCAGGCACAGCTCAGGAATGAAGCTGGCAATGCCGTCCACAGAGGTATGGGCGACTTCAAGGGAACCCATCTGCACTTGTTCCACAACTTCCTTGTAGCTGCCGAGCTGGTTGGCAGGATATATTTCTACCTTGATGCGTCCATTGGCATTCTTGTCAATGTATTCCTTAATCTTCAGCGAACCGTAATGGTCATCGGAATCAGCTGTGGTAGGGCCGGCATGGCTGATTTTCATCGTCCAGCTGTCAGCGGCCTGCGCATTGAAGGCGGTTCCGCAGATAAGTCCGAAGGCTACAAGGCCAAAGACGAATTTCTTGCCCAATTTCATACGCTCTCCTACGGTTGGGGTTATACGATAACGGCTAGCGGCTTATAGGCGCTAGATTGACAACAGTCTTGGAAGGGTCAGCGAAATGGCAGGCACATAGGTTACAAGCATAATGACAATGACCTGCGCCAGAAAGAACGGCAGCATGGTGCGCACAAGCCTGTTCACCGGAATCTTGCCGATGGTGCTTGTGGCGAAAAGGGCCAGGCCGAAAGGCGGGGTCACAAGGCCGACGCTCAGGTTGATGCACATGACGGCGGCAAAATGCACAGGGTCAATGCCAAGCTTGGCGATGGTCGGCCCGAAGATAGGTCCCAGGATGAGGATGGCTGGCCCCGCATCCAGAAGCATGCCGGCGCCGAAAAGCAAAAGGTTGACGATCATCAGGAAGACGTAGGGATTGTCTGTGATGCTCAGTATGAACGTGCCGAGCCGCTGAGGCACCTGGGACACCGTGAGTACCCAGCCAAACATGGCAGCCGCTCCCACCAGAAGAAGGATAGTGGCAGCCGACGTGCCGCTCTTAAGAAAAATGCCGGGCAACTCAGAAAATCTGAGTTCCCGCCTGACCAGTGAAAGCCCGGCGGCGTAAAGCACCGCAAGCACTGCGGCCTCTGTCGGCGTAACGGCGCCACTCAAGATCCCGCCCAGAATAATGACCGGCGTCATCAAAGGAAGCACGCTTTCCTGCGTGATGCGCATTTTTTCTTTAAACGACTGCCTGATCTCACGCTTGGGCAGGTTCAGTCGTTTGGCCTGCAACGCGACCACGGTGCTGAGAGCCAGCCCCATGAGCACGCCAGGAACAAAGCCCGCTGCAAACAGAGCGCCCACCGACACACCCATGACGTAAGCATACACGATCATGATGATGCTCGGAGGGATAATGGGCCCGATAATGCAGGACGCGGCCGTTACTGCTGCAGAATATTCTCTTGTATACCCGTCTTTTTCCATAGCTGGAATAAGCATGCTGCCCAATGCCGAAACATCTGCCACCGCCGACCCGGAAAGACCTGCGAAAAAGATGCTTGAAAGAATATTCACGTGCGCAAGGCCGCCGCGCAGTCTGCCAACGAGCATGTTGGCAAAGGCAACCAGACGCGTGGTGATGCTGCCGCGGTTCATAAGATCGCCGGCAAGCACAAAAAGCGGAATGGCAAGAAGGGGGAACTGATCAATGCCCGCATAGATTCTTTGAGCAGAAGAATTGAGAAAAGCCGCCCGCCCGTCTATGAGAAAGCCTAGCATAGGGCCGATAACAAGGCCGAAAACTATGGGAATGCCAACGAGCACGGCAGCGACCGTGATCCACAAGAACACTACGGACATCGGGCCTCCATCATACGCAGCCTGCGCAGAGTTTCTATAAGAATTTGATAAAACATAATGCAAATATTTTGTAAATAGCGAATGCCCGGCAAGCCAACGCGGCGCAAAAACTTGCCCTCCCAAAAATGTTTAATTATGCTTTGGACGCGAGCAGCGCTGAATGCTTCGCAGAGGGAAAACAATGAAAAAATGGACAAGGCGCATGGCGCTTGCCGGCATTGCCGGATCCACCCTTGCCGCCGGAGGATGCGCCTTTTACAAAAGCGCTCGCTTCGGCGCGCTGCCTGAAGGCGACGAATTGATTCGCCTTGCCAGGTCGCCTCATTTTCGCAACGGCGTTTTTTTCAACGAAGAGCCTACTCCCCTGTTCGTCGATGACGGAGAACCTCGCAAAAACGCCATTTCTGCCTGGATGTCTTTTCTTTTCGACAAGAAAGAGCACACAGTTCCCAACACGCCACTCCCCGCCATTCCCCTTGACCTTGGCTCTATCGGCCGGCAGAACGACGCCGTTATCTGGCTTGGGCACTCTACCGTGTATATGCAGCTTGCCGGGCAAAGGATGCTCATCGACCCTGTGTTCAGCAGCCATGCCAGTCCCCTGCCCGTTGCGGTGGCTGCCTTTCCGGGAACCTGCGCTTACGCATCCGAAGATTTTCCAGAACTGGACATGGTACTCATTTCTCACGATCACTGGGATCACCTTGATTATCATACCCTGCGCTCGCTTGCGCCAAGAATCAAAAGTTTGCTCTGCCCCCTTGGCGTCAGCTCGCATCTTGCGCGTTTCGGCCTATCCAGCGATCTCATTGTAGAAGGTGACTGGGGAGACAGCGTACAGCACGGAGACGTCACCGTTCATTTTACCACGTCGCGACATTTTTCAGGACGCACATTCACCCGCAACCATACGCTGTGGGGCGGATTCGCCTTTGAGGGAAACGGCAAAAAAATCTTCTTCAGCGGGGATGGAGGCTATGGCAGGCACTTTGCCAGGATAGGAGAGCGCTTTGGCAGCTTTGACCTTGCCATGCTCGACATGGGGCAGTACAATCCTAAATGGAGGCATGTGCATATGGATCCTTCAGAAGCAGCGTCTGCCGCCGACGAACTGCGCTGCCGCATGCTTCTGCCTGTTCACATAGGAAAATTCAGTCTTTCTTATCATGCCTGGGACGCCCCCTTCAAGCGCATCCATGCCTCGGCGCCCATGCACGAATGGCATCTGCTGACGCCGCGCATGGGAGAGCCCGTCTTGCTGGATAATCCCGGGCAATTCTCTCCCTGGTGGCAAGGCATTGCATAACGTTCCTTTTCCGCAAGACAAGCTGAATTCCGTCGAAACAGAACAGGACATTCAAAAAAACTGGTGCGTTTATCTTTTGCGATGCAGCGACGGTACGCTTTACTGCGGCATAACTACCGATGTTAAGCGCAGAGTGGCTATGCACAACGGACTGTTGCCTGGAGGGGCAAAATATACGAGCGGGCGCAGGCCTGTGACCCTGATCGCCCGTTCGGAAAAGCTTGCAAAGAGCATGGCCCTGAGGCTTGAATACCGCATAAAAAAACTGCCCAGCGGTAAAAAAGAGCGGTTTCTTATTGCCTGCAGGGACGGCATACCTGCTTTGCCCCAGGACACTTGACCGCCGACGCGAGCAGGTCTATTTTTTCTTTCATCCCAGAACGGTTGTTACCGTTAACTTTTTAAGGATACCCCAGCTATGCGCAGATGTCTTTTTCTCTTCCGTGCCGTGCAATCGGCTGCAATGTTCGCGTTTGCGTTTTTTGTATCTCTTGCCGCCCATGCCGAAACTCTTGTCGACATTTACGGTCCTGGCCAAAACCTCATAAACCTTGCCATGGCCGATCCACTGACAGGTCCAAGCTTAAAAGCCGGCAGTCTCGGGGCTGAACTCCACAGCGCCATCAACGCCGATCTTTCTTTTCTTCCCTTCATGAAACTGACTCCTCCTTCCGCTGTTCTGGGAGGGACGCTGCTTTCTTCATGGAAGGGAGACACACTTGACTTCAAGCGCTTTCAAATTGCGGGTGCTGATCTGCTTGTCACGGCATACTGGCCTTCAGGAGACGGTTCCGGCTCAACCGTTGAACTGAGAGTCTTTGAAACTTTTTCAGGCAAATTTGTATTTGGCAATTCGTATTCCGGTGTGACCAAGGCTGAAGTACCAAACGTTGCGGATCGATTTTGCGACGATCTTATGGAAGCCCTCACGGGCGGCAGGGGATTCTTCAGCAGTACGCTCGCCTTTGTCAAAGGCAATGGCCGCAAACGTGACGTATGGATTGTCCGCCCCATGGGACGCGGTCTTCAGCAGGTTACCAACATGCCCGGCTCCGCCATGTCGCCGTCGTGGTCCCCTGACGGGCGCTATATCGTATTCAGCCATATAGACGACAGCACGCACGCGCTGGGTGTATGGGATCGCTCCACCAACAAAACACGCCGTATTCGCTTTCCTGGCAACACTGTCATCGGCCCGTGCTTTCTGCCGGACAACCGCGTAGCCGTAAGCCTTTCGACAGGAAAATATCCGGATATTTTCCTGCTCAACCGTCAGTTCCAAAAAGAAAGAGCTCTTGAACAAAGCCCTGCCATCAACGTTTCGCCATCCTTCGACGCAACAGGCTCCAAAATGGCCTTTACCTCCAGCAGGCTCGGAGGCCCGCAGGTCTTTTTTAAAGACATGTCCTCAGGTTCAGTACGCAGGGTGAGCTTGAGCGGTTCGTATAATTCAGAACCATGCATAAGTCCGGATGGAACGCTTGTTGCCTACACCAAGCAGACATCCTCCGGTTTTCGCATTTTCGTCCATGACATGGTCACGGATCAGGAACGTCAGGTGTCTTTTGGACCGGGCAGCGATGAACAGCCTGCTTTTGCGCCTGACAGTTATTTCATAGCGTTCATGTCGACGCGCAATGGTGTTCAGCAGATATATCTGACTACCCGTCACGGCGGCGAAGCCAAACATTTGCCCACTGGTGGCGGCAACGCTGAATTTCCCCGCTGGGGCCGGTAAAAAAATTTAAATTTTCTTACCGATAATACGCCTGCAATGCTTGACATCCCAGGGGCAGAGGGTATTATCGCCCCCTGTCCCAGTGGCAACTTTCTTTGCTGTTTTAAACACGCAAAAACAGTGAAGAGGACATATCAGGAACTCTTAGGAGGAGTTAAAATGAAAGCTCTCAAGTCTTTCGGTCTGGTTATGGTACTCGCCCTCGCCCTCGCCATGGGCGCTGGCTGCGCTAAAAAGAACGATGAAGTCACCACTGATTCTGCAGTTTCCGGCAGCAGCATGGAAGCAATCAATGCCGCCGCTGAGCAGATCACCAACGGCATCGTGTACTTTGATTTCAACAAGTACGACATCAAGTCCGAATACCGTGCAGTTCTTCAGCAGAAGGCTGACCTCATGAAGCAGTATCCTTCCATCAAGGTCCGCATTGAAGGCAACTGCGACGCCCGCGGCACTCAGGAATACAACCTCGCTCTCGGTGAACGCCGCGCCCGCGCAGCCTATGACTACATGGTTCGCCTTGGCGTGCCTGCCGATCAGCTCGAAATGATCTCCTTCGGCAAAGAACGTCCCGCCGTCATGGGTTCTGGCGAAAAAGTCTGGTCTCAGAACCGCCGCGACGAATTCAACGTCATCGCCCGCTAATTTTATATGTAGCGTGCTCTGCGGCTGACAAGCCAGAGAGCAAACGGGGCGTGGCGCAGTGGTAGCGCGCCTGCTTTGGGAGCAGGATGTCGCTGGTTCAAATCCAGTCGCCCCGACCATAAGTACAAAAGGCCGTGCTAAGCACGGCCTTTTTGCATATTATTTGTCTAGCGATCCTGAACGGAGCAGAATAATACCATATCGTTACATTTAGGATATGCCGGCGATCTTAACCTGGACGCCTTGAACATAAAACTGCTAAGCTTGTTTTTTTTTACACCAGCTTGACAAGACCACGTTCATCGTTAACACTTGCTGCAACGTGTCTGCAATATGTTAAAAAACTGCCAAGGAGTATATCGCCATGTCTGTTTTTTCCAATATCGTCTGCTGTATAAACCTATCTGAAAACCCTGACGACGTCGCCCAATATGTTTGCGACATAACAAAGCAAAATGAAGCAAAGCTCATTATCGTGCATGTGGCTGCAGACAGTGATGCCATCTTGCAACGAGCCGGCAGAAGTCCCAGCAGTTATGTAAAACAGCTTTTAGACGAAGGGCGCAAAGCCAATGAGGCAACCTTCACCAGCTATGTTAAAAATCATTTTTCCGGTCTTGAGCCTACCGTCGTTCTGGCAGAAGGAAAAGTCGAAGAGCAACTGCTCAAGGTCATTGACCAGTACTGTGCCGACCTCATCGTCATCGGGAGCATGTCCACCAAGGGTCTTTTCGGCTCGCTTTTCAACAAGCCCTCGGAAACCATCATAGGCAAGACCCGCATACCGGTCATGGTCGTGCCAAATGACTTGAGCCTTGAATGCACTCCCAACTTCTAGCGCTTAACAGTATATACTGAAAATTTTGCCTGCCAGAGGTAATTCCCCTGGCAGGCTTACTGCATTTATAAGGCATGTGCGAAAGCGAAAAAAATTAACTGGAAATTCACCATGACAAAGGTTAGCTTTTTGTGCACCCGTACTTGCCCATAGTTTTAAGGCGCCTTGCTTATTTTTAAGGATTTTTCATGACGACAGCCCGCTCCTGCTCATGCATGCTGACCATCTTCCTGCTGGTTGCATTCATTCTGTGTCCTTTTTATGCAGAAGCGGAACCCATACATGCACAAAGCGCAATTCTGATGGACGCTACCACTGGCCGTATTTTGTTTGAACAACGTGCCGACATGCGCATTCCACCTGCATCGCTCACAAAAGTCCTTTCCATGTATGTGGCCTTGAATGCCGTAAGTGCAAAAAAAAAATCCCTGCATAAAAAAATAACCGTCAGCAGGGCTGCAGCAGGCACTGGCGGTTCAAGGCTGGGGCTGCGCGCTGGAGACAAGGTGACTCTTGATCAGTTGCTCTATGGCATGGCCGTCGCTTCCGGCAACGATGCAAGCGTTGCTACGGCAGAATATGTTGCTGGTTCGCAGGCGGCCTTTGTGCAACGCATGAACGCCCTGGCCAAACGCCTGGGTATGTCCAGATCGCGTTTTGTCAACGTGCATGGCCTGCCGGCAAGAGGTCAAATTACCACCGCGCGCGACATGATGAAAATGGCAAAAGCCTATGAAGCGC
>JAGAZG010000001.1 GCA_017940105.1 Mailhella sp.
CAGCCCCGGCAGGCCGCAACGGCGCAGCCATGGCACCTTCAGTCACGGCATGTGGATTGCCCTGCAGCACATCTTCTGGATCATGATGCAGCCACGCGAAAAAACGGTGCCTCCATGTGGGCAGTACGCGTGACACGGTAAAGCCGTCCTCCGCAAGCATGCGGCGCAAATTAAGCATGTGCGCCGTTCCTAAAAAAACCGCTGTGCCTCCCCTCTCCACATAAGGACGCATGCGCTCTCGAAAACGCTGGTCGCGCGCATCAATAATGGCGCTGGTCCTCGTGGGAAATTCGGCGCTGGTACCCATCATGCCGGACAAGTCGCCCGCCAGATAGCGGGAGCGGTTGGACCGCATCATTGCCGGCCATGAAGGGCAGCCCCGCAAAAAACTGACGACGCGATCCAGCGGGGCGGACTCCAGCGAGGCTATCTGCTCCTCAAGGCTTTCCAGTCCCATGACAGCCTTGCCCATATCCAGGGCTGTGTTCCACACTTCAAGGTCTACAGACTGCTTCCAACCGTTTCTTTCGAGAAAAGCCGTCCAGGCGGCAAAAAAAGCATACCAGTGCCTGCACTTAAACAATATGCCGCGCAGGTCTATCCGCTCTTTCTGCTCCATTCCCGCAAGGCGGACCCAAAAGACCCGCGGACCCCAGACCATATTTTCAAGGCGCCCTATCTCTTCATTGCTGAGAAAGGAACCGGCGCGGGGAGAATCAGCATCGGGATTCTTACCTGTTCTTGCCACTTCATCCAAGCTGGCGCTGTCCATGGGGCCCTCGAGAAGGACTGTATCCACATTTTCAAACAGCCGGCGCAGCGAATTTTCAAAGGAGCAGCAGAAAAAATGCGCTGATCCGCCCATCCAGGAAACCCGCCCCCGCTTTTCCAGCTTCCAGAGCATGGCGCATGGACGCTGTTCCGGCAGCGTTTCAAAATACTTCCAGCGGGATACGCCTGCTCCGCTGCCAAGCAGCACCGCCGCAGCAAGGGATGCGGCGCCATGATCAAGCCCTTCTTCCTCCCATGCCGCCATACGGTATGGCATTCCCTCCATTGCCCCCCACTTACGTTTAAAACGCGTAATTCCTTCATTGACGCCAAGCCCAAGAAGCACTGACGATTTTCCTCTTTCACGCGCAAGGCGCAGCATTTCGGCAAAAAGCAGGTCATGGGCATGCGGAACATAATATTCCCGCGAATGTGCGCCGAGAACATAGCTTGCGCTGTCAGGGAGAGACCAATCCATAAGCAGGCAGGCAGCAAGCCTGCCCTGATCATCCCATGCATCAAGAAAACGCAGGTCTGATGTTCTCAAAAGCGCGGCAGGCACGGCGGCATAAAGCTGGCGTATGCGGGGCGAAAGAGGTCTGCCGCTGAAAAACTCCGTCCAAAGGCGGCGGTGAGCAGCCGTAAAGACGCCTTGCTCTTCAACGCGCAGTACAAGTCCGGCCCGGCGAACGGGTCCGCGCACTTTGGCCGGAACAGGAGCGGACGCAGGCAGATTATAATAGACATCGCTGTCAACAATATTTTTTTGCAGGCGGGCTGGCAGTTCAGGAGCAATGGCAAAGCAGCTGTGCGGCTTTGCGCGCAGCAGCGCGGCATGCAACGCTTTTTCAAAGGAGTCCAAAGAAAAAGAGCCATACAAAGGGTAACCAACGCACAAGAGCCAGTCGTCGGCAGCTGCAAACAGATACGGCCCTTCCGTAAACGAATGCCCTCCGGAAAGAGCCTCAAGAAGGCTAGGTGAATGCTCAGGAACTGCACCGAAATTTTGTTCCATGCCGATGCCATCCGCAATGTTTTTGACATGACGGTTAAAAACGTTTTTCAACCCGGAACCCGGGGCTTTTACCCGCCAGCGCTATCAATCAGGTTTTTGCCAGCGCAAACATAAACCACGGCAGCAAAGCCTGCTGCCAGCGCAAGCTGAAGGCAGGCGTAGCAGGCTGTCCAGCCCATCCGTCCGTAAACGATTCCGGGGAGAAACGAGCCCAGGAGACCACCGAAATATGTGCAGGAAAGAAAAAGTCCGCTTACCATGGAGCGCTCGCATTCTTTGGAGCGCATGGCCAGGGCAGTGATGATGCCGGGGCACAGGGTATGCACGACAAACTGTCCAAAAGCCACCAGCCACATGCCGGCAAACATGATGCCTGCGGACGGAAAGGCCATGGGCACAATGGCCAGCAGATAAAAGCCCATGCCGAACAACAGCAGTCGCGAAGTTTTGCCAAGCAGGCTGCGCAGCGGACGCAGCAGGACAGAAGCCGCAAGCCCGATGGAATACCCCGCGTACATGAAGCCTATCACGCCTTCGCCCGCATGCCCAAGTTCTGCCATGCGGAAGGGCAGAAGATTACCCAGCGCGCCAAACACGAACATGCCGCATGCCTCTGCAAAAAGCAGCGCCCCCACGCCAGGCTGGCGCAGCACCCTGGCATAGAGCCTGGGATCGTGGATGCCGTGGGCATGGCTGGAGCTATCCGGGAGCTTGCGTATCAGACAGGCCCCGGCCAGAAACAGCAGGCAGGGCAAAACAACGGTCAGCCGCCAGCCCAGATACTGCCCGATCAGGCCGCCTCCCACTCGTCCCAGCAGCGATCCTGCGAGGCTCGCCGTTATGTATCCGGCCAGAGCCCTTTTCAGATCCATGTGCCGGAACAACATGGATATGGCTGTCATGACCGCTGTAAGCACCACGGGAATGAATGCGGCCTGGAATGCCCGCACCGCAAGGAACTGTGAAAAGCTGCGCGCAGCAAGCACGCCAGCACTGCTTGCGCCAAGCAGGCATGCCGCCCATATAAGCGCACGGCGCACGCCCACGCGGTCAAGCACGACGCCTACGAACAGCGGCGATACGGTAAGCGAAAACAGGCATACGCTGACCAGCAGACCTGTAATGCTGCGCCCCACGCCAAATTCTGCGCTGATGCCGTTGTACAACGGCTGCGGAACATATTCCATAGCAAAAACAGAAAGTTCCGTGAGCAGCAGTCCAAAATAAAGCCGGATGACGCTCTTCTGGCGTGGATAGGTGTGCATAAAAGCTCAGCTCAAAATGTCGTCTTCAAGATGTCCTGAAAAAAATTATTGCTGGTTGCTTTGAATTAACCATGTTTTTTAATAAGGACAAGACTTTTTCTGGCTTGCATTGCCGGCGATTTTGCCTGCTGCATCATCAGGCCTCAATACGCAGTAATATGCACTGTTCGCCCTGCCGGAGCGTATTGCGAAAATTTTATGCCTGTTCTATGAAAACTGACTTCTCAGGAACAGGCAGATTATGAAGCACGCTCCCATGAAGGAGATCCCCCGTCTTCGCATCCGGTAAAAAACCAAGCTCAACTAAGAGGCGTCAAAGTGAAAAACCTAGTTCTTTCCAGTGGCGGCATTGATTCAACGACATGCCTTGGCATTGCCGTTCACGAACACGGAGCAGACAGCGTCGCAACGCTTTCCATCTATTATGGTCAGCGGCATGAAAAGGAATTGAAGGCGGCAAGAGATGTTGCCGCGCATTATGGCGTAGCCCACTACGA
The DNA here is from genome assembly GCA_017940105.1 of Mailhella sp. Lineage (GTDB taxonomy): Bacteria > Desulfobacterota > Desulfovibrionia > Desulfovibrionales > Desulfovibrionaceae > Mailhella. The sequence goes on from JAGAZG010000001.1 coordinate 3,549, forward strand.
ACTGGACTTGTCCGCAATTTTCATGCACAGCAGCTGCCCTCTGCTTTCCAGGTCAGACCAGGCGATTCCATTGCAAAGTTATGCCGAACAGATTGCAGAAAGCGGAACAGGCAAGGTTGAAACGTATGTGCCGTTCCGCAACGGGCTTTTCTTATCTTCTGCAGCGAGTCTTGCCATGTCCTTGTTCCCCGATGACGAAATAAAAATATACATCGGGGCTCATGCTGATGACGCCGCAGGCGAAGCCTACGCCGATTGCTCGCCGCAATTCATTGCCGCGATAAACCAGGCGGTCAAAGAAGGCACGTATCAGCAGTGCCAAATCACTGCGCCTTTTGCGGATATGAACAAGGCTCAGGTTGTCAAAACAGGCCTTGACCTGAACGTTCCCTATCAGCTGACATGGAGCTGCTATGCCGGCGAAGACAAGCCCTGCGGCAAATGCGCTACCTGCATAGACAGGGAAAGGGCTTTCGCCATGAATGGCGTCAAAGACCCCGCGATGGGATAATAATCGGAAATGACCTTATAAAGAGATCCATTCCACCGGTTCATGAATAAACAGCACCATTATGCTGCTTATTCATAAGCATCTTCCACACGTTTACCTCTGTCTGCTCTTCGCTATAGCTGCCACAGTCCCGCTCAGTGCAAGCAATGCCAGAAGGTTGGGCAGCACCATCAAGCCATTGAACATATCAGACATGTTCCAAACCAAATCAACCTTGAGCGCTGATCCTACAATGATGCATGCCACAACGCCAAACGCGTACAGCTTGACGCATCGAGCGCCGAACAGCGCCTTGACATTTGCCTCGCCAAAAAAGTACCAGCCGATGATTGTAGAAAAGGCAAAAAAGAACAGGCACGCAGCGATGAACCAGTTGCCAGACTTGCCAAACACCGTATCAAACGCCATCTGGGCGAGCGCTGTGCCCGTGGCTCCGCCATTCACACCCGGCTGCCACATGCCTGTGACTACAATGACGAGCGTGGTGCACGTAAGAACAATGAACGTATCAATGAATACGCCCATCATGGCCATCATTCCCTGGTCATCAGGATGCTCCACTTTGGCGAGGGCATGGGCATGAGGCGTTGAACCCATGCCAGCCTCGTTGGAAAAAAGACCGCGTGCCACGCCGAATCGTATTGCCTGCTGCACCGAGATCCCCACACCGGCTCCAAGAGCTGATTCCGGATCGAAAGCAGCCGTAAAAATGATCTTGAAGGCAGAAGGCACCTGCGTAATGTTGCAAATGATGACGACTAAGCTGCCGGCAATAAATACTACGGCCATGACAGGCACGATTTTTTCCATGACAAAAGCAATGCGTTTGGCCCCACCAAGGAAAATCGACGCGGCAATGGCGGCTACGGCTACTCCAACATAAACGGGCTTAACACCAAAGGCGGTGCTGAAAGCAGCGCCAATTGAATTGGCCTGCACCATGTTGCCCATGAAACCAAGCGCAAGGATAATGGCAATGGAGAAGAAAACGGCAAGGCCTCTACCCAGTGGACCGGAAAAGGCAGCACGAATGTAGTAGGCCGGTCCGCCCACAGTCTCTCCGCGTTCATTCGTGGTCTTGTATTTCTGGGCCAGCACAGCTTCGGAATAGTTGGTGGCCATGCCAAAGAAGGCGCTCAG
>JAGAZG010000068.1 GCA_017940105.1 Mailhella sp.
GTTTTGGCAAGGTAGAACGCAATGAGTATGCTGAGTATCTGCATGGCGTTCAATGAAAAATCGCCGATTTTAAAACCCAGCGAGGCAATATGCTGCAGCAGGAATCCACCACCGGGATAGGCAAGTGTCCAGAGAAGTGTGGCTGAGACTGCAACAAGAAACAGCAGTGGCATGACCAGTGCCATTGCCAGACTGGAAAGAACGGCGGCAAAACCTTCTTGTGGAAGATTTTCTTCGATGAGACGTTCGACTTTGAAGATCGAAACGCAAAGCATGACAGTGACAGAGCAGGCAGAGATGAAGATATTGATGAGAATGGCCAGCCTGGCAAAACCTATAAGGCTTATGATAAGTGTGATCCAGCGCTGGATGTTGTACAGGCGCATGATAGCGTTTGGAAGAGGAGATTCAGGGAGGGAACGCCTGCGGGTCATCCAGAGATCAAAAATCTGCACAAGCAGCCATGCTACGCAAATGAAATGGGGAAAGGGATCGAAATTCAGCAGCACCATGCCGATGACCAGCGTTGGAAACATGGGCCAAAGGGGGGAGAGGCGGGATCGATTGGTATTTTCAAACTCATAGAGATCCCATGCCAGAGTCAGTTCACCCCAGCAGAGAAAGAGTGTGCCCATGGATGCCAGAAGCTGATAGAGCTTGCCATTGGACCATGCGGAGAAGTGAATGGATATTCCCAGAGCTATCCAGATAAAACTGTTGAGAAAAATTCGCTCAAGACCACTCTGAAAACGTTCAGGAAACGTTTTATCAACAGTTTTTCTGCAGGCCATGGATGCGAGAAGAAAGACAGCCATGGCGCTCGCGAGACGGGCGATAGCAACGAGCCATGCCATCAAGCTTGAAGGGAATTCCGTGCTGATGCGCAGGCTGAAAAGCTCTTTAAGCGAAGAAAAGCCGCGCAGTTCCTTGCCCCATTCTGTAAGATCATAAAAGTGACCTGATGATTCCAGATAATAGTCTTTCCACAGCGAGGGCATGTCTTGCATGAGAGAGTCAAGAGCCGATTGCACCGTGTTCAGCAGTGTGCGTCCCGGGGCGAGAGTACTTTCATAGCGCCCGAGAAGAATGCTAATGTTTCTGGCTGCGTTTTTAAGTATGTTGCCTGCCTCGAGTTGCGCTGTTGCATCCGCGTAGGAAATGAACGACTTTTCCAATATTTCGAGGGCTTGCTTTTTTTGGTTCAGATCAGCGATGTCTTCCTTCAGTGGCTGCATGATAGCGATCAGTTTTTCTTTCACGCGGTTGAGCCGTTCTGCTAGAAATGTCTGCTCAGCCGGTATGCCCGAAGTGCTCTGCGAAAGTGCGCTGATTTTTTGAAACTCCTGCTCAAGAACAGAAATGTTCTGGCGTGCACTGCCGGCTGTCGTTCCAATATCTTTTCCTAATTCCTGAGTGCGGCGCAGTATGTCTTCAAGCTGGGCACGCTGTGAGTCAAGCAGAGATTCCAAAGCTTCCTGCACGGTGCGAGATTCGTCATCTATGCTTGCTGCCTGCTGCGTGGCAGAAGCTGGAGAAGAATTTTCAACAGGGTTGCCATCTGGCAAAAAAGCGTTTGCAGCTGTGCCTTCGGGTTGCACGGCAAACGGCAGTGCTGTTTTTTCGGAGGCAGATACATTTTTTATCTGCCAGACTGATAAAAAAAGAAGGAAAGCGAGAATGGCGGCTGCAATGTGGGCGGTTGTTCGCATGAGCTACCTCGCGATATGATAAGCAAAAATGGTTAGTCTGCCGTTAAACGGAGAACAAAGAGCGTAGAAAAATCCTGCAGGACGACCGCTGTTACCGCCCCATCATTTCGAGCGAATTGAAATTGATCAGCAAGTTTTGCTGAGCGGGCGTGGGTGGCTTGGGCAGCTTGCCTGTGCGCTTGACGGCGTTAACGGCGGACGCATCGAATTCTGGCCTGCCTGACGAGCGTTCAATGGTGCAGTCCTGCACCGTTCCGTTTCTATCAAGCTTAATGCGCACCTGCACAACAAGATTATTGCGGGAGTAAACCGGCATGCTCCAATTTGGCTGGACGGCTTCCATGACGAGCGCGGCATATACATCGTAGATTCCACCTCCGCCAGGTCCGTCACCCTGACCTCCTCCTCCGCCGACGCCCGTCTTGCCGATTTGCTTTTCAAGATCTGCCAGCGCACGAGATGCAGAACTTGACCCCTTGCCGGAAGCTGCAGTATTGCTGCCGCTGTTTTTCGCCTGCTTGCGGACATCAGCCAAGGCATCGGCCAAGGCGTCACTGCCTTTTTTTGAAGACTTTTGATCCTGCCTGCTCTTTGACTCTGCTTGCTTTTCTTCCGGCTTAGGAGCTTTTTCCGGAGAAGGCTTGCTGGCCGGTTCAGGTTGCTTTGTTTTTTCTGGCGTGGGTTCCGGTTTTTTTTCTGGTTCCGGCTTAGGTTCGCTTTTTTTAGGCGGCTCCAGCTGATTTTGCGGAACCTGTATAGGATCTGGCTGTTTTGGCGGCTGCACCGGAGCTGGGCGCTTTTCAGGTTCCGGAGCCTGCGCACGCTCAATGTCAGGAAGACTGGTGTTTTCTGGTTCCGGTTCTTCCGCTCGCAGGTTTTCGGGATTGGGCACGGCAGCAGCCTCAGGCATTGTGGCAGCCGGGGCTGTATCCGCATTTGGTTTTGGCGCTGATTCTGTTGACAGCACCTGCTTTCCTGTAACAGGCGGGCGATGCCCAAGCACAGGGGACGGCAGATTTTCGCCACCTGGAAGCCCCATGACGAGACTGACCTGAACGGCAGGGCGTGTCAGGTCGACAGGCGGATGCACCGGAGCATAAACAATGAAAAACAATACGCCCAGATGCAGGAGAATGGAAAGGAAAAGACTGCCGATATTCATGATAGAATAAACAGATTACTGTTTGGAGCTGCTTTGCACGGTTTGGTCGGCGGCAGGCATGGCTACAACGCCCAGCTTTTCGATGCCGGCAGATTTGATGCGCCCCATCACGTCAACCACAAGACCATACGGGACGGATTTATCCGCCTGAAGGAAAAGAGCCCGATTTTTATCGCGAACGAGAACGGCGAGGCGTTCTTCAAGTTCGTCCATGGGAACCTGGTACGTGTCAAGAAAAATAGTGCCGTCGTCACGAACGGTAAGCACAAGATGGTCAGAATCCGTGGGCAGGTTGTCTACCTGCTTTGCCTGAGGCAGATCCACATCCAGTCCGGAATCCATCATGGGGGCTGTTACCATGAAGATAATGAGCAGAACCATCATAACGTCAACAAAGGGAGTGACGTTGATTTCTGATACAAAATTTTTTTTCCTGCCCATGGAGATCACCTGTCGCTGCCGTGGGGGCGGTTGACCTCGCGCTGAACGCGGTTAAGAA
>JAGAZG010000069.1 GCA_017940105.1 Mailhella sp.
AATGCGCCAGACAATATGTCATATAAATTGTTACATGATAACTTGTCAATAATTTTATTACAAGATTTTTCATTTTTAGAACCAATTGTCCTTACGCCTTCCCCATCCCCCTCCTCAGCCTCCCCTGCACGCCCAAAACCTCATCAGCACTCCGGCACATGCTCAGGACGCTGCCCTGTATCATGGCGTTCATGATACCGCCGTCACTATCAACGCACAGGCGGAAGTCAATACGCAGCCCGATAACAGGGATGTCCCTGGAAGAGTCATAGGAACGTTGGGTACGGAAAAAGATGAATTCGCTGAGTATACGTACACTTCATAAAGGTGTGCCTAAAAAACAGGAGCCCTTATGACAGAACATGAAGTAAGTCAGCGATAAAAAGGTCATCAATGTTCCAAACGGACAGCATGTCCAAAAGGATGACCAAAAGAAAATCAGCATGGCAGTAGGAAGGCATGTCAATCAAGAACTGTTTCGCCAAATTATTACTTCCTTCCTTGGCGTTGCTGCCTGTGTTCTGCTCTGGAGAGCACTTACCTAAGAAAGGGATATTCCTGCGCAAACAGGCACTTGCCAATCCTGACAGCATCGCTTATATAAAAAGGGAACCCGAACATCTGTTGCGAGCAGACATTCGGGCTGGCACGGCGCGGTTTGCGCCCCCGTGCACGGTTGCCTTGTTGGGATATTTTATTTTCCGACCCCGACCCATCCTACTGGGCCGGGGTCAACTGTTATTCAGCCTTAGAGGCGGACAACAGAACCAGAGCCACAGCGATAAGCAGAGCGTAAACAAACGTCCGCATGGCTGCACCCTCCTGTTACGGTTTGCGCCGTGCCGACGCGAAGAGACTAAGAGGGCAACCGTGCGGAATGGAATATACGCCAAAGCCTGACTGCAAGCAATAATTCTATTCGTCCTCTGCGCTCTGGATTCTCTGCATTGCCATGAACTGTTTTTTACCTGCGGCATACATTTACGGCATACCGCTGCTATATAGTTACACTATATTTTGGCATATTTGCGGCACACTGGAAGCAAAAAAAAATAACTAATTAAAACAACATGTTAAACAACATATCAACTGACTCATAACCGGATTGTCGCAGGTTCGAAGCCTGCCGGGCCCACCATGTATTTCAATGGGTTAGCTATTGCAGCAGGAGTGCTGTTTCAAGTGGTTCAGCAGTGCTGTTCAGCAATACAGTACTTCAATTCAGCTGGTTAGATGACTCTTGTTTGCAGACGCTGCGGATTTATTATATTATATCTTCGTTTAGAATACTGTAAGCCACCAGCACCGATGCATAAAAGCGCAGCGGAAAACACACAAGCCGGGGTAAGCCCATGTCACAAATCAATCTGAACGTTGCACATATCTCGGATGTCAACATCAGGGATTTTGCCGACTTTTCCAACCTTGGCGGCGACCAGAAGGCCGTCATACGGGTTAACAGCAACACATTTGCCGTCAGTGTGCTTGCAGACGGCAATGTAAGCGTCAATTTCAAGGGCGGATTCTTCAACCTGCTCCGTGGCAAGACCAGGGAACGGCTTGCAAACCATATCAGGGCGCAGGTCGACGCGTGGAAGGCGGCAACGGCAAAGCCGGATGAGGGCGCTTTGAAAACAACCATAGCAGGCAACACCGAAAAGGCCATTGGGACGCTTTTTCCAGCGGAATCTGGAAATATCGACGCGCATGGTGCGGAGGTGGCCGTTTACGGGTTCTCAACTGTCAGGCAGGCAAATTTCGAATCAGCCGAGAAGCTCAACATCAAATACAGCATGATTGACGATTACAACGCCGGACTCGGTCTGCGTCCACAAACAGTTACCTTACCTAATATAGCAAAACGCCTTGAGGAAATCAGGTCCGGTTCATGCAATTTTCAGGCAAAACACTCAGGAATTCCCAAAGAAAAGCTCAACGCCTGGCTGCAATTCCTGCAGCGACCGGAAAACATGAAGAAGCTCGACATCCTTGGCCGCCTGCGCGAATACATCACCATCGGAGACAAGCCATCCAAGGCCGATAAAAAGCTGACCGGCTGGAAGGGAGAGTTCGCGCGCGGAGGATCCAAACTCGCGCTTGAGTCCTTTGTCCGCAAGAACCTCCCCGGCGAATGCCTCAATACGGAGCTTGACGAAGGCGGCACCTTCCGGATAACCGATATCCACGTCAAGCTTCTGGCCAAAGCCCTCAACTATCTTGTCACCCAGTTTGAGGGGAAGGAAAACAATGCCAGCGTCAACGGCAGCATCGTGCAGGCGGCCGAAGACCTTGGCATGGAGCTTGACGATGAAGAAGTGTTGGCGCTGAACATTGCTCTCGACGGCATCGTCGGCAATGCCTTTTTCCGGCAAACGAGCAAGATGGGCCTTGATTTCTTCAGAGAGAACAAGATTCCCGTCATGTTCTACTGGACGAACTACCAGGGACAAAGCATGCCGGATGACAACCGTGCCGTCACAGGCAGATGGTGGAAGGACGCCGGCGATTCCGTGCAGAATCACTACGGAACTTCCATCACATTCTCGGAAATGCGGCATGTGCAGAAAATGACGCGTCTGGAGCAGGATGGCGAACAGATGAACTTCGCTAAAATAATGGGACTGAAGGTCTGACGCCGCCATCAGAAAGGATACCGCATATGCAGGAATATGAACCATATTTCATGGTCCTGGGCGAAAGCCTGGGTCTCGACATAAAACCCGGCGAAGACGGAACTTGCCTCATCGCCGTTGAGGACTCACTGCCTGTCGTCGTGCGCGCCAACGAGGAGAGGCGGCGCATGGAAATCAC
>JAGAZG010000070.1 GCA_017940105.1 Mailhella sp.
GCCGCCTGTAGACGCACCGGCATCCAGACAGACCATGCCGGAGACATCAATATGACACGACTCAATGGCCGTGAGCAGCTTGTAGGCCCCGCGGCTGACAAAGCGTTCGACGCCGACAAGCGTAAACCTTGCGTCAAGCCTGTAGGGATGGCCGGGCTTTTCCACGGGCACCGGCCTGGCCCCCGGCCGCCCATCTTCAGGCAGCATGGCGACCTTGCCGGCCATGATAAGGCGGCGGGCCTGCTCCCTGCTGCCGGCAAGCCCCTGTTCAAACACTAGCTGATCGGCTCTGGCTCTGGCTGCCATGGATACTCCTGAAAATCATGCGTACGCGGCATAACGCCGCTGTAAAAAAAAACGGCTGCCCCCAGCACTGGGCAGGACATGAGCTTTGCATGGCAGCACGGCCGTGTCAACGAAAAAGGCCGCCGAAAACGGCGGCCTGCATTGACTGGAAAAACGTTGGATCAGGCTTCTTCTTCCCTGGCGAAACGAGCGCCGCGTTCGAGATCGAGGTCGCCTTCCCACTTGGACACGACTACGGCGCCGGTGGCGTCGCCGAGCACGTTCAGGGTGGTGCGGGCCATATCCATCACGCGGTCGATGCCGGCGATGATGGCGATGCCTTCAAGCGGAATGCCAACCTGGGTGAACACGATGGTGCTCATGATGAGGCCAGCACCGGGAACGCCCACGGAACCGATGGAAGCGAGCACGCCCATGGCGAGGACCTGGACCTGCTTATCAATAGGCATGGCGATGCCATAGATTTCAGCCACGAAGATGGCCACGACGCCCAGGTACACGGCGGTGCCGTCCATGTTGATGGTGTTGCCCAGCGGGATGGAGAAGGAGGCCACAGGCTTGGAAGCGCCAAGCTTCTGCACTTGGATGAGGTTGGTGGAAAGGGCAGCTGCGCTGGAGCAGGTGGTGAAGGCGATGAGCAGAGGAGCGGAAAGCATCTTGAAGAACAATCCCAGGCTCACGCCGGAGGCCTTGACCAGCGGCAGGTAGGTGATGAAGGCATGGCAGACGGCCGCCAGGTACATGACGCCGATGACCTTGATCAGAGGAAGGAGAATGTCAAGGCCGTGCTTGGCAGCGGTGACGGCGATGAGGCCGAACACGCCGATGGGGGCATAGTACATGACGATGTTGGTCACCTTGATCATGACTTCGCCGCAGGCGTCAAAGAAGGCAATGACGGGCCTGCCCTTTTCGCCGATGGCGGAAAGGCCGAAGCCAAAGATGAGGGCAAAGAAGATGATCTGCAGCATGTTGCCCTTGGCCAGGCCGTCGATGGGGTTGAGGGGCACGATGTCAAGAAACACCTGAACGAGCGGAGGAGCGTCCTTGGCTTTTGCCTTGAGCCCTTCTGTGGCGATGTCAAGGCCCTGGCCGGGATCAATGATGTTAGCGAACACAAGGCCGATGACCACGGCTATGCCGGTGGTGGCAAGATAGTAAACAAGCGTCTTGGTGGCGACGCGGCCCAGCTTGCTCAAATCACCAACGCTGGCAGCGCCGGCGATGATGGTGCAGAGCACCAAGGGCACGACGACCATGCGGATCAGCTTGATGAAGAGATCACCCAGTGGCTTATACAGCCAGTCCAGGGTTGGCAGCATAAGGCCGGCAACGATACCGAGCGCCATGCCGATTGCCATTAACGTAGGCAGACTGATGCGTGATTTCATGGATCCTCCGCAGTTTCCCCTGCATTCCTTACTGCAAACAGGGGGGCTCATGCAGCGCCGGTCTCCTCTGCTCCATGCCGGCCCTGCGCCCAGGTTCGCGTTTGACAAAACCGCAAAATGACTCTGGCCCTATCTTCCACCATAGCGGCATATGTGTCAAGGGAACGGCGTACCATTCAGTTTATTTGCGCAATTGATAATAATAAGGCTGGCGGCACTTGCGCATGACGACCTTTTCGTGCATAGTGCACCCGCAAGGGGGAGCATGCGCGCATTTTGCGGCATGCAGGCATTTAACCGTGTGCTTGGAAACCACGTAAAAAACAAGTCATGCAGCATCGTTCTTTTTCACCCGTTTTCCTGTTCCTGTGCGTGCTCTTCTGCACCTGCCTCGTCCTTTCCAACCTTCTCGCCTCAAAAATCTTCATGCTGGGCAGCTTTGCCCTGCCCGCGGCCGTTCTGGTCTTTCCCATCTCGTACATAGTCAACGACGTCGTCGCAGAAGTATGGGGCTTTCGCCGTGCGCGCCTCGTGATCTGGCTGGGCTTCGGCATGAACTTTTTAGTGGCCGCGGCAGGCCAGGCCGCCGCAATGCTCCCGCCCGCCCCCTTCTGGGATGGCGCAGCCCATTTCAACTACGTGTTCGGGCTTGCTCCGCGCATCGCCCTTGCCAGCTTTGCGGCCTTTCTCGCCGGCTCTTTTTTGAACGCGTACGTCATGAGCCGCATGAAGCTCTCTTCGCAGGGCAGGCATTTCTGGCTGCGGGCCATACTCTCCACCCTGGCCGGAGAAGGCATAGACTCGCTCATCTTCTTTCCCCTGGCCTTCTGGGGCATTCTTTCGCCTGGGGATTTGCTGCCCATGATGCTGCTCCAGACATCGGCCAAGACGCTGTACGAAACAGCAGTCCTGCCCGTAACATCGCGCGTGGTGGCCGCCGTAAAGGCAGCTGAGGGCGCAGACGTGTACGACAACGGCGTTTCTTACAGCATCTGGCGCCTTGGCGACCTGGGGTGACCCTGCAGATGCAGCAAGGTCATAAAAGGCCTGCGCACCTGATGTTTGGGATGGGAATGCCCCCTCCCCAACCGGCCGCGACGGCGCCCGGCCTTATGCCGGGTTGCGTCCGTATCAGCCTGAAGGCCGGGGCCTTAAACCAGAACAGAAACAACTTCAAGGAGCATGGCATGAGCGGCAGAGAAAGCGACGGCCTCAGCCTTCTGGGCAAAAAAACGGAATATAAGCGCACTTATGCGCCAGAAGTGCTCGAAACCTTTGAAAACCGCCATCAGGAAAACGACTACTGGGTACGCTTCAACTGCCCGGAATTCACCAGCCTCTGCCCTGTGACCGGGCAGCCGGACTTCGCTGAAATACGCATCAGCTACATACCAGGCAAGCGCATGGTGGAAAGCAAGAGCCTCAAGCTTTACCTTTTCAGCTTTCGCGAGCACGGCGACTTTCATGAAGACTGCGTCAACGTCATCATGAAGGACCTCATCAGGCTGATGGATCCGCGCTACATTGAAGTGACCGGCTATTTCACGCCGAGAGGCGGCATATCCATCTGGCCGTACTGCAACTACGGCAAGCCAGGCACCAAATACGAAAAAATGGCCGAACAGCGCATGCTGGGGCACGACATGGACGTTTCCCATGCCTGAAGACGCCCCGTACGCAGGCCCGCCCATAACGTCGCTGAAAAGCCTGCCGCATGAAGACGCGCTCATGGCGCTCTCGGCGCTGCGCTTTATTGAAGGCGAGCTCGGCGGCCCGATCCGCGGGCAAAAGCTGCTCATCGCCTTTTCAGGCGGGGCGGACTCCACCGCTCTGCTGACCATGTTCTGCGCGCTCAGGCAAAGCCAGGCCCTGGAACTCGCCGCAGCCCACCTGGATCACGGCCTGCGTGAAGAAAGCGCGCAGGATGCCAGGTCGGCAGAGGCCCTGTGCCAGGCCCTTGGCGTGCCGTTCATGAGCAGGCGATGCCATGTCGCCGCCC
>JAGAZG010000009.1 GCA_017940105.1 Mailhella sp.
CCATTCCCGGGGTTGCTTTTCAGGAGATCGCCGGGGGGCTGGAGGAGGATGATGCGCGGAAGGAAGCAGGACGCTGCCTGCACTGCGGGCACTGCATGGAATGTGGGTCGTGCGTTGAGAGCTGCCCGGGACACATCCTCGAAATGACGGATGACGGCCCGCGCGTGGCCTATCCCAGACAGTGCTGGCATTGCGGCTGCTGCCGCATCGCCTGTCCTACGGGATCCATCGCATACGTGTTTCCCCTGAACATGATGGTGTGACAGCAGGGCATGGCCGTCTTCATTCTGTGGATTCTGAGAGGCGCCTGCGTCGGACTGCTCAATGGTCTGCTGGGCGCGGCAAAGGCAGGAATCCTGCTGCTTCACTGGAGAAAACTGCCTGTTGCAGGGATGCGGAAGGGGGCATCACCAGTATGATGATGGCTGCCTATGTGGTGTGCCGTGCTGTTCACTGAGGCTGCGGCAGACGGCTGATCCAGTAATTCCAGGCGCGGAAGAGCGGATTCTGCGAAAAATTCAGTGCCGCGGCGGCGCGTGCAAGAGCAGGAGACAAGGCTGACGGGGCTACGCCCGCCGACAGGCATTGCATCTGTATTGTGCAGTTGTCGCGCAGAGCCAGGGCTGTCATGACGGCTTCAGCCATATTTCCCGCCGCAATGACTGCGCCGTGGTTTCTCATGAGGAGAGCCGTGTGCTGTCCCAGACAGTCTGCCAGGCGGCGCCCTTCTTCTGACGTGCGGGTCAATGTGCCGTTCTCAGGATCGTAGGCGTCAAAGACCGGGACACCGGAGCCGAGCGCTCCTGCCATGTGAAACACAGGGACAACGGGTACGTTGATAGCGCTCATGGCAATAACGGAAAGGGGATGCCCATGAATGACGGCTTGAACATCTGGTCTTGCCCTGTAAACTTCGGCATGAATGAATTTTTCAAGATAGGGACGTCGCGTGTCTTCTCCGACGACGTCTCCTTCAAGCGTTAACCGCAAGATGTCGTCTGCCGTAACAAGTTCAGGAGCAAGGGATCGGGAAAGGAAAAAATTGCCGGGCTGTTCCGGGTCACGGATGGAGACGTGGCCGAATCCATCAAGAAAATGCTCGTTGGCCAGAATATGATTTGCCAGGACAAGGATGGCGATGGCCTCAGATGAGGACTGGGGATGGTACGCCTGGGGAGATTCACAGGTTTTCCAGCCTTTTCCCTTTCTGCCAGTACGGCATTGTCCTTGAAGTACGCAGGAAATTTCATGATTGAGGTCAGCCCCGCCATCCTGCGATGTCCTCGTTTTTCTGCCCCGTTGTCCGTTTTTGCTGAGACGTCTCATGTTTCTCCCCTAAAAGCCAGCGTCATGGTTTATGCATGAGACTTTTATACCTGATGCGAAAAAGCGTTGCAAGACAGTCCATTTGCGTGAAATGAGAGGAGAGCCTTCTGCACATGTGCGGCGCATGGTATTATTATCGTATTTTCTTTTTGCAGCTGCAAAAAAGATTCGCTTGGGAAAGGCGTCGCAAAAAATGCTGGACTGGCGCAGAAAAATGGCGTAACGTCCCATCCCTAATCTCAACGCGCGGTAAATCGGGCGACTAGGCGACTGTCCGCCTGCCAAGGTGGGTATGGGCGAACCCGTGGGTCCGCAATTCAGGAGTTCATCATGAAAAAGGGCATCCATCCCAAAGTGTTCAAGGCCAAGCTGGTCTGCGCCTGCGGCAACGTAGTGGAAGTGCTTTCCACCAAGGGCGAAACCGTGCACACCGAAATCTGCTCTGCCTGCCATCCTTTCTTCACCGGCAAGCAGCGCTTTGTTGACACCGCCGGCCGCATTGACCGCTTCCGCAAAAAATACGCCAAGTTTGGCAAGTAGCCTGGCGCCGGCGTCTGCTGGAGCCTGGGACGAACCTCCCCGTTCTTTCCCGCGGGGAGGCTTTTTAATATTAATTGCTGCCTTGTTATGACGACCATTAAAAACGTGCTTCTTGCAGCAGCGGCGCTGCAAGGTCTGCCCGAGGGCGAGGACAAGCCGCCGCTTATCGGCGGGCAGGCTGTGATGGGCGG
>JAGAZG010000071.1 GCA_017940105.1 Mailhella sp.
TTTCAAGATTTGAGATCGGCCAGAAGCTTGATGCGCTTTCTGAGACAAACGTGGCCAGAGTCACTCACCTGGAAGAGGCTGCGGCACGTGCTATGGGAGAAACAGGGCTCAAAGAGGCAATGAGCTATGTTTCGCCGCTTTCTGCTCCTGCAGCCAGGAAAGCCGCTCCAGCGCCCTTTCCTCTGCCAGATACGCTCGAAGTACGCGTCGGAGGGGACAGGCTCACCTTCAAAAAACTGCATTACGAAGCCATGATCGCCAATAGCCCGGTGGCTGAACGTCCAAAAAACGTCCAGGAACTCAGGGCCATGCTGGCAGCCCGCATCCGCAGAGGCCGAGCCATCCTGAAAGCTGTCTTTACCGGCAACGGCCACCGCTACGAAGCAACGCCGCGCAATGCAGCCTGCGTGACCCTGGCACTGCATGCGGGCACCGTCGCCAAGGGAGAGCTCAATACGCGAGGAGCTTTCTCCGTTGCCGACCCGGACGGGTACCTCTACCGCTGGCTTGACACCAGCAAAGAACTCTACCTGCGCACGGCCACGCACGCCGCGGTGTATCACCACCAAAATATTGACGGGCACATGAACATGCCTCGGGGCTTTGACATTCCCGAAGGCATGGGCGGGCTCATGGGCGGCATGCGAACGTTCCACTACTTTGCCCTTCCGAAGCAAAACGGCCAGCCGCGGAGGCTCTACCTCAAGTGCGAGACTTACGGCATCTACCGCAACACCATCAGCGCTGAAGAGGAAGAAGCTTCGCGCTCGCCGGGCATGCAGACCCGATTGTCACGCTGGGGAGACACGGCTGAAAGCATCAACCACTGCCTGTCGCTTGCCACGGTGTTCGCGCGCATGGGAAAAAACGACGGCAACCGCAAGGAGAACTTCCCTGCCTCCGTCAGGACAGTGCTTGAAAACGCCCAGGGCGAACTGCGCCGTGCCGGATTTGACATCTGGGCAGAAAGACTCGGCAAGGATGTCGACAAGTCAGGCGGCAAGACGCAGGGAGGCATTCGCCAGCTTCTCAACAATCTTGCAGATCTCCTTAATTTTGACTCAGACAACCAGACTGTGCTCAAGATCGCCTCGGATATCCTTGAAGCCGCGTCAGCATACGCCGGAGAACGCACAGGCGAAGGTTCTGCCCGCATGGGCAACGAGGTCATGCTGGAACGGGAAGAAGTCGTATGATCCATTCCCATGGCGAAAATCCGCACGAACGATGAACAGGGTTGGCGCAAAGCCTGTCAAAGCGCCGGCCCTGTTCATCATGCGGTCCGTGAAAAGGAACAGCGGGGCAGAAGTAATTGTATATCGCGGCTGTTCCGTGCACGGTGTCAATCTTCGTATAACATTATAGCTTGCCGAAGACTGCAAACTTGGCTGCCGGTAAAATGCCGATCTTCCATGCCGCAGCCCCTTTATTGGCCTGGCAGACGTCGTTGACAACGTCAAAAAAGCCTCCAGGCTTATCCCCCCAGGTCGGGTCAGCGTTCATTTCGGTTTCAAACTGAACGAAACTGTTCTGCTGGATCTTTAAAAGCTCCCTGATGATAGGTATCTTGGCCTGATCCCTGGTTTCCTGCGGCAGTTCCATGTTTGTAACCGTTCCAATGTTGGCCTCCCATGCAGCCTTGGCCTCGTGGTAAGGCTCAATGAATTCGGCATAGAAGCTGCCTGTTGAAGCTGGTTGCGTGGCGTAGACATTGAATTCTGATATCACGGTGCTGAGCAACTCTCGCCCCTCTGCTTTTGGCCCGTCTTCGGCAAAATCCTGCGGAATTCCGGCTTCTTCAAAGCTGCCATCTTCGTTGAACCTGATCTCGGGGGCATCCAAAAGCTCCAGTGCCCAGTCAGCCTTGTTTTTACTCTCGGCGATATGCTTCATTATGAACGGTCTGGTGGCGTCTTCACTGCCCATGAAGCGCAGCGTCTCGTCCACGTTCTTGTTCATTTCACCCGCTTTTTCCAGCGCAATGTAGCGGGCATCTCCCAATGCAATGAGATCTTCTTTGATCTCCTGCATCAGAGCCCCCAGTTCTGCCACGGAATTCTGCAGGCGAAGTTCGCTGCCCGAAAAGTTGAACAGGGCTGCAGGGATGGAAACCCCATACTTTTGCAGCACAGAAAGAATGGCGCCTATGCGAGTGCCAGTCTCGCCGTCGCCACCCTTGGCCATGACCACGCGCAGCGCCTCGCGCAGGTCCTTGTATTTGGCATCGAAGACTGCCTGGGCTTGAGGGTTCAAAAGCGGCCGCAGGGCGTCCATGAACTTGGTCGTTTGCTGGGTTCCTGCCGCAATCATCATGGTGATGACCTTGCTCTGCTGCTCGTTGCTCAACTTGGTGGCGTTGCCAAAATCGATGGCCGTGAGTGTATTGCCGTCTGACATGATGTTGCCGCCATGAAGGTCTCCATGGAAAAAGCCCTGCTCGCCAAAAATGCCTTCTTTCACCCATACTTCTGTAAGCGCCAGCATCTGGTCGTAGCGTTGCCTGACCTGGGCATACAGCTGCAGCATCTGGTTTTTGGCATCAATGATATCCTGATTCTGGCTGGCACTGGCCGTATATGACACGCCAGTGCGCACGCCTTTTTCGTCAAAACGTTCATCGGCGCCAAATTTGAGCCCGATCTCGGCGAGCACGGCCTTTGTCTTTTCAGTAAACGAAACCAGCGTATCACCTGGCGCTATCTCCATAGCCATGTAGGATGTGGAGGGAGGTATGTCGTCAACAACCTTGACGCTCTGTATCTTTTTTTCACCGTTGAAGGGCTTGTCGTAGATGGCGCCCATTTTGGCGTTATTGTACTCGATGGAAAAGTCCAGCTCTTCCATAATTTTGTCATACTGCCCCTTAAAGGTGCCTTCCATACCGTTGACCTGCTTGGCAGCGGCTTCAAACACGGCCTTTTCACGGGCGGCGCGGTTGGCAGCGTCCGGACGCAGAATTTTGACGATGCATTCGCGGCTCTGTCCCTTGCTGTCGGTTATGCGACAGCGCAGTGCCTCACCTACTGAAGCCGCGCCCATGGACTTGATGACCTCTATGTTGGCGATCTTGCCGTTGGAACGCTCCACCATGTCAAGCAATGTGGATTTGATGATCTCTTCTGGGATGGGGGCAAGATTGCTCTTCATGTCCTTGAAGGCGACTCGCAACGCCGGCGGCAGAGCTGGACCGTCCAGCCCCTGCAGCACCTTTTGCAAAATGGGGCCGGCCCCCTTAAGGAGGGCGCCCAGCATTTCGTTGCTGTCAGCGTTTTCAGGCGAATAGCGCAGCGCTGCTGAAAACATGGAACGCTTGTCAGCCATGCTTGCCGTCTGAAAATAATTGAGCAGTACCGTCTTGATAAATTTGCCGTAGCCGTCGCTGTTAAAGTCGATGGCAGCCTCCGCTGCAATGGTCTCCAGGTCTTTGCCCCGCAAGTCAGCAACCATCTTTTGCTGCGCTGTGAGCTGCTGGCCATCCGCGCGCTGAGCTGGCTGTCCAGCGCAGGCCTGCTCCGCATCTTCAGCGTCTTCGCCGCCTTCTGCATGGCGTATTCCCAGCATGGCGTCGGCTTCTCGCCGCGCAGTCTCAGCCGCGACCTTGGCCATGTTTGACTTTTTGGACAGCGCGGTCTTGCGCTCTTTTGCCGCAGCTTCGGCTTTGTGAGCCTCAACGGCAAGATTGTTTGCGGCTTCAAAGACTGCCTGCGCCAATGCCAGACGAGCCTCGGCTGCCTGCTTGCGTGCATCGGCCAGCGCAACGGCATAACGCAGTTCTGCAGCCTCGCGCACATAAGCAGGCGCGTTCTCCAAGGCCTGTGCTCGTATGCTACGCGCTTCATCAAAGGCTTTCTGGGCGTCCTCCACAGCCTTAAAGGCCGTATCATAAGCTTTTTGAGCGTCGGCTTCGATCTTGAGCAGCTGGTCAACCTGCTCATTCCTGGGCTGATTGCGAACCACGTCGGCGTTCATTTTTGCCTGCTGCAGCTTGTCACCCAGGTCAACAAGTTCATTGCTTGCAAAAATCAGGGCCACTTCCTTATGAGCCAGATCCTGTTCAAATTGCAGCAACTTGGTATATCGCGCATTGTCATAGGCCGATAACAGCTGTGTTTCGGCAAGGGTGACGGCATAGCGCAGCTCGGTGGATTCCTTCACGTAATCAGGGGCAAGTTCAAGGACGTGGTTCCGCTCCTGCGTTGCCGTTGCCAAAGCCAGCATGGCATCGTTTACTTTCTTTTGAGCGTTTTCGATGACTTTTTGCGCGTCATTCAGCGCACGCTGTCCGGCCTCGCCGGCTCCAGGCGCTTGCGCCCGTTCTCTGGCCTCTTCAAGATTCAAGTTGAAGTTCGCAAGCTCTTCCTGTGCATGCCGCAGCGCCACCTGCATTTGCGCCATCTTTTGCTCAGCCTGCTGCACCAGCTGATACTGTTCAAGGGCGTTATCCTGCGCCAGGCGTTTTTCTACTTCGCTCTTGACTGATCCATAGGCAGCGGCAGCCTGCTCAAGCTCGTTTTTGAGCAGATTGGCGGTATGGTCATCCACCAGCACCTGAGCCTCAACCATTTCTTTTTGAGCGGCATAGCCATTCACGGCCTGATTGTATTCCTGCTCTGTAATGGCGATTTCTTTGCGCACTTCGGACAGCTTGTCCCCGGCATTCGACAAATCGCCCAATGTCTTCTGAATCGCTGTTCTGGTATTGTTGTATTCCTTATCAGCATTCTTGCTGGCATTTTCAGCATCCAGCGCTTTCTGTGCTGCCTGCTGAGCTGCCTGATCAAGCCTGACGAAATCCTTGAGCGTTGAGCGAACCATCTTTTCGGCCAGGCGCAGCTTATTGGCGTCGCCTTCCACTCCGGTTATGGAATGAGCCAGGACGTCGATCGCGTTGGATATCTGCTGCGGGCGTGGATCTTCGCTCAGAACGGCGTCAATGTTTTCATCGGTAAGGGAAAGTCCGCGCTCTTCAAGCACAGACTTTATGGCGCTGGCGCCGGCCTGCATGCCCGGTTTGAGCGTGGCGTCCAGCATGAGGATCATGGTGGACATTTCGTCCTGCAGCCCCTGAGCCATCTTGTTAATGATTTCGTCAAGCTTGGCAGCATTTTCGCGGATCATAGCTTTTGCTTCTTCGGTGCGCAGGCCAAGAGCAATGACCGTTGCGTTGGCAGGCTGCCCTTGTTCAATCAGTGCTTCTTTCAGCATGGTCAACGGTTCTTTGAGAGCCTCTGCTCCGCCACCAAAGCCAGAAAGCTCTAAAAAGCTCTTTTGCTGACCCTCAGGCAGATCTGTTAACTGGGCAAAACGATGGGGGACTTCAACGTCAAACCGTGCACCGGCCTGACCAAAGATGATCTCAGCCTCAGGTACTGGGCCTGCCAGTGCCTTTTCAATGGCAGCCTGCTCCATTTGTGACTGCTCATAGACAGCTTTGGCTTCTGCTGCGGCAGTTTCTGTCTTGCCCATGGTCGCCTTGGCCAAAACGAACTTGAATCCGGCCAGGGCATTGCTTTGCGATTCCTTTTCAAGACGTTCGAGGTCTTCACGAGCCTGCAGCAATGCTTTTTGCGCTTCGTCCGCCTTTGAGGAAGCTTCACTTGTTTTTTGTCTGGCCTCTTCAAGCAAAGCTTTTACGGCGTTAGCAGGGTCTGTCGCTTCGCCCGCCACCTTGGCCTGCGCCTTCAGCGCTTCGGATTCGGCTTTCAAGCCATTGACTTCGGCCCGGGCTTTTGCAGCCTGTTCACTGATTATTTTAAAAGCTGCTTTTTCGGCTTCGCCCGCATGTTGCGAATTTGCTTTTGTTTCTGCCAGCCAGCGGTCATTTTCAAGTTTTTTGGCTTTTTCTTCAGCCTCAGTGATCTTATTTGCAAGCTTTTCGATCTCTATGCTGATTTTTGCCTGAATCATTTCTGCTTTCACTTGCTGCAGTTCGCCAAAATGCTCTTTGTAGGCAGCAGCGGCGTCATCCAGCATTTGTTTTTTTTCTGCAAGCTCGCGAGCTTCTTTGCTGCCTTGCGCAGGTTCGCCCTGCAAAGTCAGTTGTGTAATGCGGTCGCCCAGCTCGTTGCCGCGCAGTTCTTCCAGCTGAGCCCTGGCCAGCAGCAGTTCGGCCTTTGCTTCGAGCATTGTCGCCTTTGCTTCAGCCTTTTCAATCGCTTCCGCCAAAAAACCAAGGTTTTTGAACTCCCCTTCCGCCCGGGCAAAACGGACCTCTGCACGCAGGAGATTGGCTTCGGCGCGAGCTTCTGCAGCTTTGGGATCGCCAGCGGCTTCCAGCCGGATGGCCTTGGCCTCGGCTTTATAGGCCTTTGATTCGGCAATCCAGTATTCTGTCTTTTCAGAATCCGGGGCAAGATCAACGCGATTTCCCAGAAAAAGAGCTTCATACTGGGCGGCGTTGGCTTCGGCACGCAGGGCTTTTGCCTCGGCCTTATCCGCTTCTGACGCGCCTGGCAACGCAGCCTTCTGTTCTGCTTCCACCGCTTTCTGTTCGGCCTTGACGGCATTAACGCCTGCTTCGGTAATGATAATGTCGGCAATGACCTTGGCATTCTTTTCCATCACCTGCTGCATGCGCTCGCCGGGTTTGCCGGCAAACTTGTCTTCATCGGCGATGTTGCCCGCATAAATGAGGTCAGCCATCATGGACTGCACTTGCTTATAGGTAGTGTTTTGCGGTTTTGGCAGCTGCAGTGCCCTGATGTTGACCTTTTTATCCACTTCTCCCGGATGTTCCTGCTCGTGCTTTTCCATGGCGTCAAGCAATTCCTTGGCGTCTTCTGCCGCTACGCGATTGGTCTTGGTGATGGTTAACACATGATCGAGCAGGTTTGACAAGGAGCCGTAATAACCGTCCAGTGCATAGCGTGCCATTCGGTCAAGATAACGAGTATTGCACGAATGCAGCTCGCTGGGATCCAGACCGACATTGGTCTGCAAGACTTTAAGGCAAAGATCACGGTGACGGGAATCCCCCCCCGTCCTGTCCAGCACGTCTTTGGCATCATTGATATTGATGTCACCAGTCTTGCCAAAAAGCTTTTTCGCCTCCTCTCGCCCATAAAAATCCACATGGGTGACAATATCGTCTTCAATGATCTCAATCATGTCTTTGGCGGTATATTTTGCCTCAATGACCTGCCGGTCTATGTTGGCGACCAGACTGCCATGATCGTCTTTTGTGATGACCACGCGCTTGTCAGCCATGTGGAAGACCTGCGTTTTCGCATCTGGATCGTCGGCAAAACGCTGGAGTGCAGTCTTGAGTTTCAAAGCATCGTTAGCTGACTGGCGTTCCATCTTGCCTTCGTTATGGCACATGATGGCCGGAGCTATGCCAAGGGTAAAGATACCGGTGACAATCTTTGCAGCCAGCGACCAACGCTTGTTCGATACTGTAGACGAAGCGCTCACACCGCTGCTCATAATGGCTTTTAAATCTTCTGCCGTGAGCGTCTCCATCTTTACCGATGGCGATTCTTTACGCAGTCGGATATGCTGCGGATTGTCATTGACATGCTCGTCTATACCAGGCTGCTGGACGTCGATCTTACCAATCTGTGACATGAGAGGCCTCGCTGCTTATGTTATACTCATTAAAAAACGAAAAAGCTGTTCACCAGAAAACATGATTTCTGTTTACTATGCAATAAGTATGCCGAACATGCATGGCATGATATCTCAAATATTCTTGCTGTGTTGAATTGAGATACAACTTTTTTATAAAAAAATATACCAACAAAATTGGCACGTCACGATATATTTTTGAAAACTTTTTTATCAGTTATCCGTGCAGACTATGCTGATCGATAACGTTTCCTTTTCATATTGGCTATGTATACGCCTAAAATGATCACAGCCGAACCAATAACCTGATACGGCGTAAAAATCTCATTCAGCACTAAAACGCCTGAACTAATTGAAACTATTGTGTCAAGCCCAATAAAAGAAGATGTTCTGTTTATTCCTATAGTGGATATGGCGACATTAGACATGAAAAAAGCACATATCGAACAGCCGATCCCCTGGTACAGGATGGCTGATAAAAAGCTGGAATTAGTCAGTGGCAAAGTCAATAGCTCATTGAAACTGTCCGTTATATATGATTCAGCTATGGCAAGAAACGCATACACGGCAGCACCGCAGGCAAGCATGACATACGTTATTTCAGCACCAGAAAATTCCGAAGCTTTTTCAACAAATACGCAGTACAGGGAATAAGAGAGCACAGCTATTAACAGAAACGTATAGCCTATGCCGGAAAAATGTGACTTCATTCCGACAGACAAAACTGTTATCAACACACCAAAAAACGTTACCGAAATTCCAACTAGTTGTAATCTTGTTGGATAATTATGTAACAACAAAGAAGATGCAACCAGAGTTGCCACGGGAATACTTGCAATAAAAACACCACTCTCTGATGCCGTTGTGTAATAAACCCCAATAGTTTCCCCAATAAAGTACAGAACTGGAAAGAAAAGGGATAAGATCAGGACAGGTTTTAATTTTTTTTTGATATTGATTTTTATTATTCCAAGAATCACACACAGATTAAACACAGCGAATGCAACAAAAAATCTCCAACCCAGCAACGATAGCGTGGTCACTGAACCGATAACATTTTTTGTAAAGACAAAGCTGAGGCCGTAAAGTATTGCACAACCAATCGCGCAAAGGCAGCCAACAATAAACTTTGTGTTGTTTTCTCGATGACTATACATGATCTTACACACTGTGATGAACAATATGAATGATAACTCAGCATAACACTTATGTATATTTAAGTTGACAGTGATGCATCATAAAAAACAAACATCCGTTTTTTATGGGGCTGAAATAATCATCTCATTTGATAAGTTGCCTCGTCCTCTAAATATGACTCTATCCCGATTGGGTATAGGGTTGGGTAAACTGAAGGAATCATAAGAGGTGTTCTTATAATTCTTGGCTCTAGTCTCAAAAAGAATTGCATTGAAAAGTTACAGAGGATTGAATCCAAGCGAAGTCAGGAATAGAAA
>JAGAZG010000072.1 GCA_017940105.1 Mailhella sp.
ACATTCTTTACTGGAAATCATTATCTTTGTTGCCATTGTTACAGCATGTATGTGGCTGGACCTGCATGCGCACAGCAAGGACAAACCCGTTTCTGCACGGGATGCGGCATTGTGGACTGCGGCCTGGGTTGTCCTGGCCTTTGCTTTTGCCGCGTACATAGGATGGAATGAAGGAGCAGACAAAGCACAACTTTTTATCGCCGGTTATCTGCTTGAAGAATCCCTGTCGGTTGATAATCTTTTTGTAATGATGGCTATATTCGGATCCTTTGCCATCAGGGATAAATTTCAGCACAGAGTCTTATACTATGGAATTCTCGGCGCCGTCGTCATGCGGCTGCTGTTTGTAGCTGCGGGCAGTTCCATCATCGCACTCTTCGGTCCCTATGCCTTGGCCGGATTCGGCATTTTCGTCCTCTGGACTGCATGGAAGATGTTCAGGTCCATGGGACATGAGCAGGAAGAAGAAATCGACTATGCCCACCACTGGGCCGTGCGCTGGACGCAGAAAATCGTACCTGTGCATGCCCAGCTTCATGGCCATGACTTTTTTGTCCTAGGCGAACACAAAGGAAAAAAAACATGGAAGGCAACCCCTCTCTTTTTGTGCCTGATCGTCATTGAAATATCCGACATCATGTTCGCCTTTGACTCCGTTCCCGCCGTCATTGCCATCACTTCCGATCCCTTTCTGGTTTACACCAGCAACATATTTGCCATTCTTGGCCTGCGCTCCATGTTCTTTCTTCTATCGGCAGCAAAGCGCTATCTCCGCCATCTGGAAAAAGCTGTCATTGCCATACTCGCTTTTATCGGCGCTAAAATGCTTCTTGACGTGTCCGGATTCATCCATGTTCCAGCCTCAGTATCGCTGGCCGTTGTGGCTCTCCTATTGCTTACCGGAATTCTGGCATCGCTGTTGCCGGATAAATGAGTCTGATAAACGCTCTGCGCGTCAAGCAGTCATGAAAAAGCTCTGAACAGTTGCATGATTTCGCATCTGCGTTTTCACTGCGGCAGAGTAAAATTTAAGTCATAGAACGAATACCCCAATCTTTCAGACCGGACTGTAACTGTATTGTTCCGAAGGACGAAGTCTTAAAAAACATAAGGGACATATAACGTTTATCTCCTGTATCTCTTAGATACTGCATTTGTAACTGACTCACTTGCAACAAAGGATTGAACATCGCCCACAGGCATAATAAAACAGCGGGCAGGTCTCACACGACCTGCCCGCTTACTCATCATAAGGAAAAATACACGGTCTACTCGTTGGCAATGCCCACGGCAAGATCCTTGGCTATTATAGGATGTTCGACAAGATCTTCGAGGAACTTGTCAGGACGCTCCTTCTGGTCAGGAACTTCAATGCCCTGGTTTACATACTGACGGTAGCCTGTGCCCGCAGGAATCAGGCGGCCAACAATGACGTTTTCTTTCAGGCCGCGAAGATAATCCTGCTTGCCGCGCAGAGAAGCTTCGGTGAGTACCTTGGTGGTTTCCTGGAAGGAAGCCGCAGCTACCCATGAAAGAGAGCTGAGCGAAGCCTGCGTAATGCCAAGCACAAGAGGCTCGGCAACAGCCGGTGCGCGACCTTCGGCCACGGCCTTTTCATTTTCTTCCTTAAACTCGCTCTTATCCACCTGTTCGCCCATGAGGAAAGTCGTCTGGCCAGGATCAACAATAGTGACCTTCTTAAGCATCTGCCGGACGATGACTTCAATATGCTTGTCGTCGATACCAACACCCTGCGTACGGTACACCTTTTGGATTTCATCTACGATGTAGCTTGCAAGATACTTTTCGCCGCGGGTATGCAGGATGTCACGCAGTTCCGGCAGACCTTCCGTGAGAGGCTCGCCTGCTTCAACATATTCGCCGTCAGGTATGACAATATGCTTGCTGCGCGGAATAAGGTATTCCTTGACATCGCCGGCGTCGGGACGCACCAGGACTTTGCGCTTGCCCTTGGTTTCAGGCCCGTGTTCCACCGTGCCGGAAATTTCAGACACGATGGCAAGTTCCTTGGGTTTGCGGGCTTCAAACAGTTCGGCAACGCGCGGCAAGCCACTTGTGATGTCCTTCGTTTTGGAAGTTTCTCGTGCGCGGCGTGCAATGACGTCGCCTGCCTGTACAGCTTCTTTATCCCTGGCCATGATAATGGCCTTTATGGGAAGTGCGTAGCTGGCCAGGTCAGAGCCGGATGCGCTGCGCCGGACGACTTCGCCCTGCTCGTCGACAATCTCAAGGACGGCTCCTGGAGCTATAACTTCCTGCGTAGATGTTCCTATTGTTTCATCAAGCTTCTGCTGTACGGTCTTGTCGTTAATATTCTTAAAGCGGATGAAGCCCGAAACTTCGGCAACTACGGGTTCGTTGTAAGGATCCCATTCGGCAAGCAGCGTATCACGGTCGACTTTCTGCCCATCCTGCACAAGCAAGGCGGCGCCGTTGGGCAGCTTGTACTTTTCTATGTCGTGCAGGAGTTCATCTTTGATGGCGACCTGACCTGTCTTGCCCACAACGATGGTCTTTCCCTCTCTGTTAATGACGGATTTGACCCTTTCGAGTGCGATGACGCCAGGATTCTTGGCAACGTACTCCTTCTGCTCGGCCTTTGAAGAAGCAGTTCCGCCGATATGGAATGTGCGCATGGTCAGCTGTGTGCCCGGCTCGCCAATGGATTGCGCCGCGACGATACCAACGGTTTCACCCACGTTAACAAGATGGCCGCGGGCAAGATCGCGCCCATAGCACAACGCGCATACGCCACGTTCCGCATGGCATGTGAGCGCAGAGCGTATAGTGACGGTGTTAACGCCGGCAGCATCAAGAGCATCGGCGACTTTTTCATCCACAAGCGTATTGGCCGGAAACAGTTCTTTCTTGCTCACGGGATCCGCCACCGGGTACAGGAAAACACGTCCCATAATGCGATCGCGCAGCTTGACCTTGACTTCACCGTCTTCGATCAGCGCGCCCATTTCTATGCCGTCCGCCGTGCGGCAGTCGTGCTCAGAAACAATGACATCCTGAACAACATCTACGAGGCGGCGGGTAAGATACCCGGAGTTAGCCGTCTTCAAGGCTGTATCGGCAAGACCCTTGCGAGCGCCATGGGTTGACGTGAAGTACTGCAGCACGGTTAATCCCTCGCGGAAGTTTGCCGTGATGGGGGTCTCGATGATCTCGCCTGAAGGCTTGGACATGAGACCTCGCATGCCGCCCAGCTGCCTCATCTGGTCCTTGTTGCCTCGGGCGCCAGAAGTGGACATCATGTAAATAGGGTTAAGGCTTGTATCCACAGCCGTTTCGCCCTTGTCATTGGTGACGACTTCGGTGGATATTTCCTTCATCATTTCTTCGGATATGTCATCCGAAGTCTTCTGCCAAACGTCGACAAGGATGTTATAACGTTCGGAATCAGTGATGACGCCCTCGCTGTGCTGCTTGACGACCTCGTCAACCTGTGCCTGGGCCTTTTCAAGAATTTCAGCCTTCCTGCTCGGGATGGTCATATCTTTAAGGCCGATCGAAATGCCAGCACGCGTAGAAAATTCATAGCCGATGTTCTTAAGCTGGTCGCAGAGCAGGACGGTGTTCTTTATGCCGGCGCTCTTGTAGACGATGCCCACAAGCTTGCCAATCTCAGATTTTGTGAAGATCTTGTTCACCTCGGAAAACGGCACGACATGCGGCAGTCGCTCCCACACGAGTATACGGCCACATGTTGTATCCACGACCTGCTGAGCGCCTGTGCCATCGCAGGCATCCATGCGCACCCTTATGCGCGCATGCAGGTCAAGCCTGCCGGCATCATAGGCTGCTTCCACTTCCCATGGGGCGCAGAACGTCATGCCTTCGCCCTTGCAAAACGAGCGGTCCACCGTCATGTAGTACAGGCCAAGAACCATGTCCTGAGATGGAATGATGATTGGCTTGCCGTTAGCCGGTGAAAGAATATTGTTGGTGCTCATGAGCAGGACACGGCATTCCACTTGGGCTTCAACAGAAAGCGGTATGTGAACAGCCATCTGGTCGCCGTCAAAGTCGGCGTTGAAGGCTGTGCAGACCAGTGGATGCAGGCGTATGGCCTTGCCCTCGACAAGAAGAGGTTCAAAAGCCTGTATGCCAAGCCTGTGCAGCGTAGGGGCGCGGTTCAGCAGGATGGGATATTCACGCACGATGTCAGCAAGAATATCCCAGACGACCACCTCTTCGCGTTCAACCATGCGCTTTGCGCTCTTAATGGTTGTGGCAAATCCGCGCTTTTCAAGTTCGGAATAAATAAAGGGCTTGAACAGCTCAAGTGCCATCTTTTTTGGCAAGCCGCATTGATGCAGTTTAAGCGTAGGCCCGACGCATATGACCGAGCGTCCGGAATAGTCGACGCGCTTGCCAAGGAGGTTTTGGCGGAAGCGGCCCTGCTTGCC
>JAGAZG010000073.1 GCA_017940105.1 Mailhella sp.
CTATTGCATCATGTCGGCCAGGTCGCCAAGAAATTTTGCGCGAAGGGCGGTTTTTTCAAGGTAGTCTTCCATGGCGCGGATCTGCGAATGCGTGCCAGCGCCGCCGTACTGGAAGAGGGGCAGGTCAAGCTCGCGCCATTTCAGCCAGGCGCGCTGCGCATCCCTTATGCCGTTCTGCCCTGTCTTGCCCGAAACTTTTCCTGCTGCGGCCATGGCTTTTTTGTAGTTGACATTGAGCAGCTTGTCCTGCCTTTCGTATTCCTGCTGCATGCAGTCGAGCATGTCTGTGGCTGTGTTCTGGCTTTTATCCATGCAGATATGAAATTGGCTGGAATACAGGTCGTCAGCCATGGCAGGGCAGGGGATGGTGAACAAGGCGGTTGCGGCAAGTGTCAGAATGGCTTTTTTCATTATGGACTCCTATAGCGGTATCAGAAAGAGCTCTAGTCGACATAGTGCGGCACGGGACGGGGGCCTTCGCCCGGACGGGAGTACTTGCACGTCATGCTCTCGATGCGGAGATGAATGATCATGGTGGCGGCAAACTTTTCGTCCGATACGGGGAACTTGCAGGGAGCCTTATATTTTTTTGCCAGGGATTTCAATGCCTCGGCCTTGAGAGCGGCATCCTGAACTTTTTCCATGACGGCTGTTCCGCTCACAGAGCGGTAGCGCGTCGTTGTTTTTTCCACCCTGATGTCGGCCGCTGCAAAAAAGCCTGCGCGCGGATCGCGCGCCATCAGGTCAATTTTTCTGCCTTCGGGCGCGCAGTGAAAATAAAGTTCGCCCTCGTGCATGAACGGATTTACGCAGAAAACATAGGGTGCTTCGCCCGTGTTCTGGGCAATGTAAAGCGTTTCTGCGTCTTGCAGGACATTAAGCATGAAAGTCTTGTCAGTGATTTCGCGTTCGCTTCTGCGCATGTTCCTAATCTCCTTGGGGCAGGGAGCTGCAGGTCTGGGCAGCGGGCTGAAATTCAGGGCGGTCATAGTAACCGGAAAGCCGTTCAACCGTCACGACAGATGCGGGAGGAAGACCGGGGGCAGCCGTTGCAACAGCGCCGGAGAGTGCGCTGAGCACATCATCCGGAATATTCATAATATGTTGCTGCATAAAATGCAATTCAAGTTTCGCCGGGCTGACCAGGCGCAGGCGAAAATCAACGTTTTTAAAACCCGCAAGAAAAAGCAGATTGCGCACGGCCTGTTCGCCTTGTTCCAGACCATGCAGGATACGACGCTCAGGCGACATGCCATAGGGCAGCCTGGTGAGCAGGCAGGGGCGCGGCAGCTGGTCAGGTTCGTCCATGCCTGTTTGCGCCGCCAGGTTGCGAATGTCTGCCTTCGCCAGTCCGGCCATGGCCAGAGGGGACAAAACGCCCAGTTCGCGGGCTGCCTGCGCTCCAGGCCGGTATGAATCGCCGTCCGAAGCGTTGGAACCATCGCACAGCGGGCGTCCCGAAATTTCAAGGAGGCGTGAAAAAAGCATGCGCTTGCACGCGTAGCAGCGCTTTTTATCGCCGGATGAAACAAGCGGGATTCCAAGGGGATCCAGTTCTATCCGGGTAAAGGGAAAACCGCGTTTTTCCGCCCATGACGCGGCATGCTCCGTTTCGCTGCCGGCTATGTGCGGGCCGGAAATATGGAACAGGCGGACGTGAAAACCCAGCGCGTGAGCGGCATGGGCAAGAAAGCGGCTGTCCAGTCCGCCAGAAAAGGCAAGGGCAAAATAACCGCCAGGAGCGATGCGGCGAAGCGTTTGTTCCAGTGCTGACAGGTCTGGCATGGCGTTGGACGGGCCGGCAGGCGGCCTGTAAAAGGTTTCAGCTGCCGAAGGCGAAGACGGCGCCGTTCGCGGCGTTTTCAAAAATGCGTGTTCCATAGACAAGCGCATGCTTTTCAATATTCATGGCTGGCCATGGGCCGAATTCCGCCCCAAGCGCTTTCAGCAGGGCGATGGCCGTAGGAGTGACGGTTTCGCCCGATCCGGCAAAAGGACGGACGGGTACGCCGTCCAGCAGTTCCAGCACGGCCGGAGCAGGCGCCGGCAGTACGCCGTGCGCGCAGCGTATGGAGCCGTCGGCCATGGGCAGGGGGCTTACGACAAAGCGTTCTGGGGAAAGGGCGAGAAACAGTTCGCAGTTCAGGCAAATGTCGAGAATGCTGTCCAGGGCGCCTACTTCGTGAAAGCAGATGTCTTCGGGCCTGGCTCCATGTACGCGGGATTCCGCCTGAGCGAGAAGGGTAAACGTGGCTGCCGCATGCTTTTTTGCCCCGGCGGTCATGCCGGAGCTCTCAATCAGCGCGAGAATGTCGGCAAGCGTCCTGTGTTCATGCTGGTGAGGCAGGGACACCTGTGCGCTCCAGCCGCCGATGCCCCCGATTTCGCTGCGGATCAGCCTGACTGAACTGGCCAGCTCCGGCATGATGGAAGCGAGCTTTTGATCCAGAACTTCCTGATCCAGGCCGTTCATGCAGATAAGTCCGGCAAGCATCATGTCGCCGGAAAGGCCTGAATGGGAGCGTATCGTCAGGGTTTTTGCGGCATGGCCATGCTCGTGCCCGTGCTCATGCCGATGCCCATGGACATGCTGAGAACTGTCTTTTTTCATAGGGAGTTTACCACGCGGGCTGCCGCGCATGCGGCGCCGTAGCCGTTGTCGATATTCATGACGCCCACACCGGGAGCGCAGCTTGCAAGCATGCTTGACAGCGCTGTCTTGCCTTTTCTTGCGATGCCGTAGCCAACAGAGGTGGGGACGCCGAAAACAGGCTTTGGCGTGAGCCCGCCAAGAACGCTGGCGAGCGCTGCGTCAAGTCCAGCCACCACGATGACGGCGCTGAATCCGTTGATTTCGTCAAGGCGCTCGGTCAGCCTCCACAATCCAGCTACTCCGCAGTCTTCAAATACGGCATGGCGTATGCCCAGGTATTGCAGCGTCCGCGCTGCTTCCCATGTGACAAAGCCGTCAGAGGTGCCGGCGGATACAATGGCTACGCTGCCCTTGGCTTTTGCGGGCATAACAGCCCCGAAGGCCGTTCTGGACAAGGCATGATAGTCGTACTGAATGCGGATGTGTTCGGGCATGGCATTGAAAATATCAGGAGCCAGCCTTGTGAACAGCACAGGATGGCCCGAATCTTTGCCAAAACGCGCAAGGAGATCTGTAAGGGCGTCAAGAGGTTTGCCTTCGCAAAAGACTGCCTCAGGCAGGCCTATTCTGGAAGCCCTGGCATGATCAAAGAGAATGCTGTGGTCCATTGCGGCACCATGAAAAGTTCTTAAAGGCGTTTTACTAAAACGACGTGTTTTACAACAAAATCAATAATGCCACATAATTGTCAAAAAAGCAATGGCTCTGTTCTGGCCCCCCCCCATGACAGATTTTTCCCATTGATTGCCGTACAGCCTCAAAAGCTCTATTTTTGCGCATCTATTTTTTTGGAAGGCAGCATGGAAAAACGCAAGATCGGCCTTGCAGCGGCAGGGCATTTTGTCTGTGATATCAACACCGGGGCCCTGCCGGCGCTCATTCCCTTTCTGGCCGCGGCGCATGGCTACAGCTACAGCGCTGTAACCGGGCTGATGTTTGCCAATTCCAGCCTGGCGTCTGTGGTGCAGCCTTTGTTCGGCCTTATGGCCGATCGCCGCCCCCGCCGCTGGTTTTTGCCTGCGGGCCTGGTTTTTGCCGGTTGCGGCATGGCTGCTGCCGGGGTGCTTCAAAGCTATATTCTGCTGTTCTTTGCCGTCATGCTCAGCGGCATTGGATCGGCGCTGTTTCATCCGGTGGCCATGCGCTTTGTCAATGCCTGCTCGGGCGAAAGAAAAAGCACGGCAACAAGCTTGTTCACCGTTGGCGGTAATGCCGGCTTTTTGCTTGCTCCGCTTCTTGCCGTGGCGGCAGTGGGCGCAATGGGCTTGCCTGGTGCGCTTGTGCTTGCGCCGCTGGCCTGCGCCATGGCGCTGCTGCTTTGGCTCAGCCAAAATGAACGTGCGGCTTCATCAGGAGCGGCAAAAAAGCATGGGGCAGAGGGGGCGCATAACGACTGGAAGGCCTTTGCGCGCCTGATGGCCGTGGTCGCCACGCAATCTGTCATGCTCACCGGCCTGCGGGCGCTTGCCCCGCTTTACCTCATGGATGGATTCGGCCTGACCAAAACAGCCGCTGCCATGTCGCTTACCGTGTTTGGCATCGGCAGCATCGCTAGCAACATTGCCGGCGGCATGCTCAGTGACCGTTTTGGCTGCCGGCGCATCATCCGCCTTGGATACAGCCTTCTTGTTCCCCTGACGGTGGCGTTGCCGTTCACGGGCAGCCTGCACATAGCCTATGCTTTGCTCTTCCTTATCAATGTCGTGCTGTTTCTGCCTTTCAGCTCTGTAGTGGTAACCGGGCAGCAGTATCTTGCCAAAAGCGTGGGATTTGCCTCTGGCGCAACCATGGGGCTTGGCGTCAGCCTGGGCGGCATGTTTGCGCCTTGCCTGGGCTGGATAGCCGATACATGGGGCCTTTCCGCTTCGCTGCATACCCTTGGAGTATGCACGCTGATCGGCATGACGTTCGCCTGGCTGCTGCCGGAACGCAAGGGCATATAACATTTTCATTTAATTATGATCTAGAATTGTGTTAATATACTTTCGAGTTATGTTAGCGAGGAGTTATGATTCGCGTAATTTTCTCTCTTGCAAATCACGGCATGATGGCTTAAATGAAAAGGGAGCCCGAACACTGCGCTAACAGACATTCGGGCTGGCACGGCGCGGTTAGCGCCCCCGTGCGCGGTTGCCTGACGGTTTATTTTTGTGACCCGACCCAGTGCTAGTGGGCCGGGTCAACTTTTATCTGGCGATGGACGCCGATAAAAGGACAAAGGCCACAGCAATAAGCAGGATCAAAACAATCCGCATGGCTGCTGCCCTCCTTTACGGTTTGCGCCGTGCCGACGCGAAGAGAAGAAAGGGCAACCGTGCAGGAAGAAACGTAGCAGAGCAGCGCACAGAAGGCAATTTCTTACTTTTCGCCCTCCCCCGCTGCCATCGGCACATTCATTACGTCATCGATCACGCTGGCGGCGCGGTGCATGGCCTTGTCAGCGAGATGCGCGTAGCGCTGCGTCATTGCCGGCGAGGAATGCGTCATCAGGTTTTGCAGCGTATAGAGATCAACCTTCCCGCTACTGGCAACGCGGGAAGCGAAG
>JAGAZG010000074.1 GCA_017940105.1 Mailhella sp.
CCTTGCCCATGTTGTCGGCACTCATGACGGCAATGGTGGAAAGGCCGAATATGCAAAGCCAGAAATTTTCCGGTCCGCCAAAGCTGAGGGCGAAGCGGGCCAGAGGTGCGGCCATGCACAGCAGGAACAGCGTGCCTATGATGCCGCCAAAAGCTGAGGCAAGCAGCGAGGTGTACAGGCCTTTGTCTGCCCGGCCTGACTGCGTGAGCGGCCAGCCGTCAAAAGTTGTGGCTACAGACGAAGGCGTGCCTGGCGTCCGGATGAGGATGGCTGAGTTTGCGCCGCCGTAGATGGCGCCGATATAAATGGATCCCAGCATGATAAGGCCGCTGATGGGGTTCATTGAAAAGGTCACGGGCACCATGAGGGCAACGCCCATGGTGGCAGAAAGCCCTGGCAGCGCACCGATGATGATGCCGCCGGTGAGCCCGACCACCATCAGAAAAATATTCAGCGGCTCAATGAGGTTGAGCAGTGACGGTAGAAAAAATTCAGTCATAATTCCAAGCTCCGTGCAAAGGGGCCTGAACAGGCGAAGGATTTAATAAGGGCGGCCGCCCCGCAGGCAGCCGCCCTGAAACTGAGCCGAGTTATTTCTTGAGCAGGCCGGCGCCGCTGAGGAGTTCTTCACTCTTGGCGAACTGGGTCTTCACCCATGCATGGAAAGCTTCGCCGTCCATGTATTGCTCGGGCTGTCCAGCCTTGACCATTTCGGCGATGTAGTCCTTGTCTTCGCAAATCTGCTTGAAGATGGCGCGCAGCTTTTCGAGGTGCTCAGGAGCAATGTCCTTGGGAGCGGCAAAGCAGCGGCGGATGTCAGATATAAGATCCAGGCCCTGGGACTGCAGGGTGGGCACGCCGGGAAGGAACTGGCTGTTTTCTTTTTCAGCGGCGATGCCGAGGATGTGCAGTTCGTCGATGGAGCGCATGACGTCATTAAGATTGCCGAACATGACATCGATCTCGCCGCCGAGTATGGCGGCGTTCTGGTCAGCGGCACCCTTGTAGAACACGGGGGCGAACTTGGAGTCGGGATATTTCTTCTGGGCATCAAGGAACATCAGGTGATGGCCGGACATTGGACCCACGAGGCCGAGCTTGATTTTGCCGGGGTTGGCCTTGGCAGCGTCAAACACGTCTTTGGCGGTCTTGAACTTGCTGTCTTTGCGCACAGCGACTACCTGGGAGTCGTTGACGACCTGGCAGATGTACTTGAAGCTGTCCACGGTGAACTGTGCTTTCTGTCCGAGGGTCTGAAGGACGATATGGGGTACATTCATGCCGCCAATGGTGTAGCCGTCGGCCTTGGCCTTGGCAATTTCAGTAAATCCGATCATGCCGCCTGCGCCGGGCTTGTACACAAACACCCAACCCTGATCAGGGTTATATTTATTCCAGTATTTCTGCATGATACGTGCCTGCACGTCGCTGGAGCCGCCGGCAGTGAAGGCGATGATCATGTTGATGGGCTTGCTGGGATAATCGGCAGCCGCGGCGGGCATGGCAAGCATGCCGGCAAGGCCCAGGGCCATGAGAAAACGAGACACCATTTTCATAAAAAACTCCTTGGTTGGGGTTTAAGAGTTCTCATAAAGCAATATTGTATATTATATCTTGTATAAGACTGTCAATCTTTCTGTTTTTTGCTTGGGAAATATTTAACTTTATAAGCAACGCACGATATCTGCGCATTACCTATTAAATGTATACAAATGATGCGCGTCAGAAAAAGCGTATACCAGTGATAAAAAATCATCAAGAGCTGGAGACAAACATAAGGAATTTTTTTGATAATTTTTAGAATTCACGCATGCGTCCGGGCAATCTGCTATAATCCATGCTTTCATATTTTTGCTTATGCCTCCGCTAGCTCTGTGATCAATCTGCAGGATGGCGGCCGTGAATGCCGGACGCATGGCAGGTATCCTGTTGCCATGAAGAGTCGTTGACTTTGTGAAAAAAAAGATATGTGAAAGTTGTGTATTTTTCTGTTGCTGTTTAATGCTTTCCAAAAGTTTTTTATGCCATGCAGGCACAGGCATATGCTACGCAAGTGCAACCATGTCGTATTCCCGAGCCTCTTCAATGTCGGCTTCAACCATGGCTCCTGGTTCTACGCCTGGTCCGCTGATGTAAGTGAGCCCGTCAACTTCCGGGGCCTGAAACCAGGCCCGGCCGGTGTGCAGTCCCGGCCATTCGTCAGAGGGCGCATCGACGAGTATTTCCAGCCGCTGCCCCACATAGCCTGAAAGAATCTCTTCGCTGATCCCCTTCTGCATTTCCATAATGATGTTTTTGCGTGCTTCTTTGAGGGAATCTGAGAGCTGGTCCGGCATGCCCGCTGCTTCCGTGCCTTCTTCGGGCTGGTAGGCAAATACGCCCAGATGCTGAAAGCGGTTATTTTCAACAAAATGGGCTAGAGTCTGAAAATGCTC
Organism: Mailhella sp.; assembly: GCA_017940105.1. Taxonomy (GTDB): domain Bacteria; phylum Desulfobacterota; class Desulfovibrionia; order Desulfovibrionales; family Desulfovibrionaceae; genus Mailhella. Next base: position 2,436 of record JAGAZG010000074.1, read on the forward strand.
TTCTGTTTCTCCTGGAAAGCCCACCATCAAGGTCGTGCGGAGCGCTGCTTCCGGGAAAAATTCGCGTATTCTGTCAACTGCTTCCTGGGGATTGCCTGCAAAGGGCCTCCCCATGCGGCGCAGGATGTCTGGATGGGCATGCTGCAGCGGCATATCAAAATATGGGACGAAAGGCTTGCCCGCGCTGCGCAGAAAAGACAGCAGTTCCCTGGTAAGGCCGGCGGGATACAGATAAAGCAGGCGCATGCGCTCGAGACCGGTAATTTGCAGGAGCTGCTCAAAAAGAAATCTGGGATCCCTGCCAAAATCCGTGCCGTAGGCAGTGACATCCTGGGCGACAAGCACCAGCTCTTTAACGCCTGAGGCAACAAGAGCCCTGGCTTCTTCAAGAAGTGCTTCTGCCGGTTCGGAAGCATATTTGCCCCGTATGGAAGGAATGGCGCAGAAAGAGCAGCTGTGGCGGCAGCCTTCGCCAATTTTAAGCCATGCGTACGACGGGCCTGTGCTCAGGAGCCTTCCTGATGGAACGTCGTATGTCAGCCTGAGCGCCTGCGCGATCTGCTTTGCCCATGTGGTTATGTCATCCGTGTGCAGCCACAGATCAACTTCAGGCAATTCCGTCTTCAGATCCCTGATACCATACCGTCCTGGCAGGCATCCTGCTACGGCCAGAAAGGGGCGCTTCGCTTTAGGCATGGCTTTCATGTCTTCTATCGTCTGCAGCACTGCCTGCACAGATTCCTGCACTGCCGGCGCGATGAATGCGCATGTATTAATGAACACCAGGTCTGCTTCTTCAGGTGTGGAAACGGTTTGAACCGGCCCGATGGAACCGAGAAGCCGTTCGGTATCGACGCGGGTTTTCGGGCATCCGAGGCTTTGTGAACAGATGCGAAGCATGTATTCCTCCCATTCTTTGGCGCTTGCCGTGAGAATTGCCGTGCGTTACGTTTCTGCCATGAAAAAACGCCTTCGGCAAGGAGAGAGCAATGGAGCGGAAAACTGTGATTCTGGCGACTCGCAACCAGGGCAAGGTGCGGGAACTGCGTACACTTCTTTATGAATTTGGTTTTGATGTGCAGGCTCTGCCAGAGGATTTTCCAGACATAGAAGAAACAGGGGCCACGTTTGAAGAAAATGCCCTGCTCAAGGCCCATGCCGTGGCGGACATGCTTGGCATGCCAGCCTTGGCAGATGATTCCGGTCTTGAGGTTGACGCCCTTAATGGCGCTCCGGGCGTTTTCTCGGCACGGTATGGCAATGACATTGCCCTGCTGCCGGGAGAAAGCAAGGACGAGCGCAATAACCGCAAGCTGCTGGACCGGATGGAGCATGTGCCGGATGAAAGGCGCGGCGCGCGTTTTCGCTGCTGCATGGCTTTTGTCTGCCCTGGAGAGGATGACATGGTGGCCTGCGGTTCCTGGGAGGGCAGCATAGCGAGAACCCCTTCAGGCAGCAATGGTTTTGGTTATGACCCGTTGTTTTTTGACCCGGAGCTCAGCATGACCGGGGCTGAGATGACGCGTGAGCAGAAAACCGCACGCAGCCATAGGGGCAAGGCTGTTCGCTCTCTGCTTGTCCGATTGGCTGAGCGCATGGAGCACGCAGAAGCAGAATGAACAAAATGTTGTTTATAATTAACTTTGTGATTTCAGTATATTAAATTATATATAAACATTTTTTAAGCTTTATTCTTCTTCTCTTTATAATGGCCGCCAGAAGGATTCAGCATAAATTGCTGACTCCTTCTGTTTTTTTTCATGATGATGTTTGGCAGATTTTTTATTGTTTATAAAATTTTTTATTATTTCAATATATTATATAAATTATATACATTGTTTACCATAAAATTTTGTCAACTGCGCACATGAACGGTAAGTTTTTTCTGCATTCCCTGCTTTGGCCGGGCAGATCATTTTCATGATGCTTAATGCTGCAAACGTGTTCCTTATATTTATTATAATTTCAATAGAGTATGCTTTTTGCGCACATAACTACTCATAGATAAAATAAAATTGAAAACATTTTTCATGCATGATGCTTCTCTGGCTGTTTTGCCTGTGCGCTGCAAATAGATGTTTCCGAATAGAGTTTTGATTATGCTCGTAATTATGTTGTTTAAATAGTTTTTATTATCAAATAGTTATATTCGTTATGAACAAAAATAACATGGTATTGCTGCAAAACTGTGCACATTGTTGCTCTTTTTGCTTGCTCCACGAAACCTCGTAGGTGATCATGCCGCTTCAGGGGCGTTTAAAATGCTTTTATGTTCATAATTTTTTATTTATATTCAATATATTAAGATGATTATGCACATAATATGCCATGTGGTTAAATAAA
>JAGAZG010000075.1 GCA_017940105.1 Mailhella sp.
AGCTACGCCAGCTTCGCCGCCTTGAACACGGAGTTCTGCGCCGCCTGCTTCTGGGCGTCCGTGGGGGAGGCGGCGTTGAGGTATGCTGGAGATGCTAAGTATATTAGCTGAACAGTGCAGGAAAACATTGCCTGTCAGCTTTGTTGCACACATAATGATAGGTGACAGAGGCGTCGTCATCCAGCAGCGGGACTATGATTCTGCCGGAAGGTCTGCCAAAGTTTTTGATGGACAGGTCAGTGACAAAGGAGGGGAGACGCGATTTTTCCACCAGTTCACTGAACTCGAACCTGCTGCTCTGGATGAGAAAGTGTGAATGGGGCATGTGGCGCCGGTGCACTTCCTCCCAGAAGCCTATGGGCGAAAATAGGAGCATGTTTTCCCCATCCATTTCCACCATCATGATGCCTTCCCTGGCAGCGAAGCGATGCCCCGGCGGCAGAGAGAGGAAAAGGCGCTCCTGCTCGCCGCAGCGGCAGGCAAGGCTGTTTTCGCCGGGATCAAAGGGCAACACGATTATCTGGTAGGTTCCAGTCTGCAGTCCATCGAGAAGCGTCTCGGAATTTCCGCAAATGGTGGTTTCCAGGGACTTTTCCGGGTGCTCCCTGGAAAGCAGCGGCATCAACGTCCATAACGGCGCAGGTGCGCAGGAGCCTACAGAAATCGTCCTCCTGCTTTTTTCAAAGGCTGCGACCTGGCTTTTCAATTCATCTGCACGTTGCAGGAGCTGAACGGCCAGCTCTAAGACCACCTTCCCCGTAGCGTTCAGCGCAATGCTGTTCTTCCGACGTTCAAAGAGCGCTGCGCCCAGTTCTTCTTCCAGCTTTTTCATGGATCTGCTCAGGGCCGGCTGCGATATGTGCAGGATTTCTGCCGCCCTGGAAAGCGATCCGAGCTTCGCTACCGCGGTAAACTGGCGGAGCAGGTTCAGTTCAGGCATCCTTGATGCTCCTGTGTCCTTCAGTATGCGTTTTAGTTATGCTATGCTGCAAAAATAGCAATGTACTTTCCCCCTGTCAAATGACATAGGATCAATGAAAGATGCTTGACGGAGAGAGATCTGGCAGACCATTCCCGAATGCCAACGAGCTTTTACAGTGAGAAAGGATAGCAATATGAAGAAACTATGGACTGGTTTTTCAGACCGCCGCTCTTTTTTGAAGTCAGCCGGAATTTTTTGCGCTCTTGCTGCACTGCACGCGCTGCCTCCTGATCTGCAGGCAGCGCCGCGGCTTTCTGGCAAAATGATGATCGTGTATTTTTCCATGCCCGAAACGGACCGCGCCGGAAACATGACGAAGGAAGAAGAGAACAGCACTGTCGTGGTCGATGGCAAGGTGCTTGGCAACACTCAATATGTGGCGCTGCTCATCCAAAATCATACCGGCGCAGACATCTTCCGCCTGGAAACAGTCATGCCTTACATGACCAAACACAAACAGCTCGTGGACTATGCGAAGCGGGAACAAAGGAATAATGCCAGGCCGGCGCTGAAAGCCATGCCTGATCTGGATGCCTACGATATTGTTTTCCTTGGCTATCCAAACTGGTGGTCAGACATGCCCATGCCGTTGTACACCTTCCTCGAAGCCGCAGACCTTTCGGGCAAGACCATCATTCCATTCAATACGCATGGCGGAAGCCGCTTTTCCAAAACCATAAGCACTATAGCCAGGCTGCAGCCGAGAGCTGCGGTCGTCAGGGACGGATACACCGTTTCCCGCAGCGAAATGGAAAGCTGCGCAGAGGACGTTCCTGCATGGCTTCGCAGGCTTGGCATGGCCATCCGCTGAAAAAATCAGGAACATAAACCGGACACGCATACATTCCAGGGAGGACGGGATGACAGTCAGAACTATCGCCGCAATGCTTTTCTTTTTTGCTACCAATGCCGCAGCAATGCTGCAGCTGTCCTTTGGCGCCCAGGCATCAGACCCCCTGCATATCCAAAGGCAAGGCATTTTTTCTTCAGGAGGTTCAGTAACACTCCCCCTGCCCGGCAAATATGATGAAACGCAAAACTGGCTTGACAAGGGCAGGGCTGGGAACACGGCTCACGTGGATCACGCAAACGTCCTCTACCAATTGCCGGTTAACGGCAACGGCCATCCCATCGTGTTCCTGCACGGCTACGGCCAGTCCCGCATGGGCTGGATGACGATGCCCGATGGACGTGAAGGCTGGTCTGATTTTTTTCTCAGGAAGGGATACGGCGTCTTTTTGGTGGATCAGCCCAGGCGCGGCGAAGCCGGATCGACGAAAAGCATGGCTACCTGGGACAGCATGACTCCCGAATCCAAGGACTACATGCCTGGAGACCAGGCATGGTACACGCATTTCAGGATAGGAAGGACAGCTCCCGAACGCTACGCAGGATCGCAATTTCCCCAGGGCGATAAGGCGCAGGATCAGTTCTTCCGCCAGATGACGCCGAACACCGGGGATTATGACGAGCCTCTTTTCGGCAGGACCATGGGGGCGGTGCTCAATGATGTCTTCGCCATGACGGGGAAAAAGTCCATCTACATCACGCACTCCCAGGGCGGAAGGGTCGGCTGGGCCACTCCCGTGGAGCATATCGCCGCCATCATCGCCATTGAGCCGGGCTTCACCCCGGAGATCGGTTCCGAGTATTACAAAAGGATGCTGGCGGCAAAAATCCCCGTGGCCGTGTATTTTGGCGACTACATAGACAACGGACCATCGGACATACACTCAACTGCCTTTTGGAAAAATGTCCGCGACAAAGCTTTGGAGTTTGCCGCGCAGTATAATGCGGACGGCGGTGATGCGACGGTTTTTGACCTGCCCAAGATCGGTATCACCGGCAACAGCCATTTTCTTTTCCAAGAGAAAAACAACGCCCAGATCGCCCGCCATATCGATAGCTGGCTTGCGGAAAAAGGCCTTTCCGCTGACTAGCCATGGCAAAGGGCTTCCATATAAATTGAAGACTGACGAAGAAGGAGCATGTCGCATGGAAACTCGTATCATGAAGAAGGCAATCATCGGGCTCATGCTGGGTGGAATTCTGGCCATGGACGTGGGCGGGACATGGCAGAGGCAGCAGATCAGAATCCCTTCGGGCTGATCTATCAAAACGCCATCGCGAAGAATGATCCTGGCAAGGTGAATATCCGTCCCGTAGAGTACAGCGTGGAAGGAAAAAAGGTAGCCGCCAATCTCTACCTTCGGGCGGATTTCGATGAAAAGAGCGGCAAGTAAAAAAACGGTTGGCAACATACCAAAAAACATTCTGGAATGAGTAAAAAGGCAGGACGTTGGTACATGAACAGAGTATGGATGATCACAGGCGCTGGCCGGGGATTGGGCCGTGCCTTTGCAGAAGAGGCCGTTAAAAATGGCGACCGGGTTATCGCCACGGTTCGCAAAACCAACGATGCGGATCCACTGCTAAAAAACGAAAATGTTCTTTCCGTCATCATGGATGTCACGAAAAAAGACGAAGTTGCCGCTGCGGTCGATGCCGGACTTACGAAATTCGGCAGGATTGATGTACTGATCAATAATGCCGGTTTCGGCATGAGCGGTGCCTTTGAAGAAGTATCGGATGATGAACTTCGGATGCTGATGGAGACCAATTTTTTCGGCGTGACCAATGTGACCAGAGTTGTTCTTCCCGTCATGAGGGAACAGGGAGGCGGCATGATCCTCACGGTTTCTTCCCAGGCGGGAGCCATGGGATTTCTCGGAAGCTCCGCTTACTGTTCTTCCAAGTTTGCAGTCGTGGGGCTCTCGGAAGCGCTCAGCATGGACCTGGCTCCTTTCGGAATCCAGGCGGCTTCTATCCTGCCCGGATCCTTCCGAACAGATTTCCGGGACAGCAGTTCGATGAAACATGCAAAAACGTCGCTGGCAGCTTATGAAGGATCTGCCGTTCACGAAGCCAGGGATTTTCTTGCTGCCAATAACCATAAGCAGGATGGAGATCCTGCCAAGGCAGCTTCTTTCCTGTATGGTATCATTGACAGCGGAAAGCTTCCGAAGAGGATCCTGATAGGAAAGAAATGCTGTGATGATGTGAAGGCATATCTGGAAGAAAGAATTTCGGAGATTAATTCCTATCGGAATAAATCATCCCAGACGGCTTTCGATGAGTAAAATATAAAACCATATCAAACGGCCTGACAGCAGATTGAACTCTTGTGGCTTCAACGATATCGATGAAACGCTTTCGCACATGGAAATGTCCGCCGTGTTCGGCGGATCCCCTGTGAAAAAAGGAAGGATAAGGCATGCTGCTGCATCTGACTTTGGCCTCATTTCTGCTCTGTGCCGATGCAGGGCAAACGGCATATGCCAGTATGGCAGGAAAAGCGGAACGAACTATGGAATTCACAGGGAACACAAAGCTTTCTGATATCATGGCCGATCCTGTTTTCAAGGGATTCGGGCGGCTGATTTTCCCCTCTGACCCCATGTTCTTCACTGGGAACAGGCTGAATGAGCTTCGCCTGACCTGGTATGGTCCGCTTGACACGAAAAAGACCGTCGAGATTGTCCGCTATTTTAAGGATCAGGCATTGCAAAGGCAGCTCTTTTACCGTCTGTACACGGACGAAGAGATTCTTCGTGAACCGGGGAAAAAAGACGTGGGGCTTTTTTTCTTCAGAGGCGTCGCTGGAGCGAAGGCAGCCATTTGCTGCGCGGGGGGCGGCTTTGCCTATGTTGGAGCCATGCACGACAGCTTCCCGCATGCCTTGGAACTGAGCAAAAAAGGCTGCAACGCCTTCGCCCTGATATACCGCCCTGGAGCGCGAACAGCCTGCGAGGATCTGGCGCGCGCCATCGCATTCCTGTTCGATAACGCCGGCAAACTCGCCATCGATCCTGTCGGGTATTCCCTTTGGGGCGGGTCGGCAGGAGCACGCATGGCGGCATGGGTCGGCACCCATGGGACGGAAGCCTTCGGCGAAAAGCGGTATCCGCGTCCTGCCGCCGTCATCATGCAATATACAGGGCTGTCGGAGGTCACGGGGCATGAACCGCCGACGTACAGCTGCGTTGGAACCAGGGACAGCATCGCGTCATGGCGCGTCATGGACCAGCGCACACGGGCTTTGCAAGCGCATGGCATCGACGCGGAAATAGACGTTTTTCCCGGTCTTTCGCATGGCTTTGGGCTTGGCCTGGGCACGGTCGCCGAAGGCTGGCTCGATCATGCCGCCAGATTTTGGAAGGCACATTACACAGACAAAAACATCAGGGAGTAAGGTCATGGATCCTTTCACGTACAGCTATCCGGTCAAAGTGTATTTCGGCGGGAAAGCGGCTTTGCAACATCTTCCGTCCGAGCTGCAGCGCGCAGGAGGGACGGTTCTCCTGGCCTATGGCGGAGGCTCGATCAAAAAAGCGGGCATTTATGACGAGCTTCTGTCCATGCTCGAGGCCGCGGGGAAAAAAGTCGTGGAATTCAACGGGATCATGCCCAACCCAACCTATGCGAAAGTGCAGGAGGGAGCGAAGCTGGCGAAGGAAAACGCCGTGGATCTCATACTGGCGGCGGGAGGCGGTTCGGTCATCGACTGCTGCAAGGTCATATCCGCCCAGGCAAAGCTGGATGCCGACATTTGGGATTATGAATATTCGGAACGCAAAATGCCTTCTGCCTTCATTCCCATGGGCGCCATCGTGACGGCCTTCGGCACCGGGGCGGAAATGAACAACGGCGCAGTCATCACCCATGAAGAAAAGAGGCTGAAATCCCCCCTGTTCGGAGCCTATTATGACTTTGCCGTGCTGGATCCCGCCTATACCATGTCCATGCCCATGAAGCAGGTGCTCTCCGGTTCCTTCGACGCCCTGAGCCATTGTATGGAAACGTACATGGGCAGCCCGAGGGACATCAATTTGTCTGACGAGATAAACGAAGCCTGCCAGCGCAACATCATACGCAACCTGCGCGCCACGCTTAAAGACCCGAAGGATGCCAAAGCCAGAAGCGAACTCGTATGGGCGGCCGCCATGGCAGAAAACGGGATGCTGAAGACCGGCAAAAAGACAGACTTTCAGGCTCATATGCTGGAACACCAGCTTGGAGCTTATACGGACTGCAATCACGGGCATGGGCTCGCCGTCATTCACCCCGTGCTGTACCGCCACATGCTGCCGGAGGCACAAAAGCAGTTTTCAAGGCTTGCCACTGCTGTCTGGGGCATTCCGGGAGAAAGCAAGACCGAGGCGGAGCTTGCCCAGGCCTTCGTTGATGCACTTGAAAGCTTCATCAGGGAAATCGGCATGCCGTCCACGCTCAGGGAAATGGGAATTCCACAGGAAACAGACCTGAAGGCGATAGCGGATTCCACCATGCTGATGCCGGGTTGCTGCAAAACATTCACCCATGAAGCGCTGCATGATGTTCTGAAGGAATGCGCCGGATAAATGGCGCTGCGTTTTGCGCTGCTTTTTTATGGCGTGTTCCGCCATCATATCTTCACCATTTTCAGAAAGAGGCACCCCATGAAAAAAAACTTGGAACGATGCTGCATGGCTGCTTTTTTGACCGCGGGCATGCTTGTGCTTGGAGCTTGTTCCTGCAATCAGAACCCTGCTCATGACGTGCAGCAAGCCGCGGCAAAAGAAGAATTGACCTTTCCTATCGGACGGCAGCTTGCCTCTCCGCCCTTCACGGGCCAGGCTTTCAGATGCGACATGATCGCCGCGGGATCGGCTATGGAATTCCCCCAGACCAACAACATCACCTTTGCCCCTGGTGCGCACAGCGGCTGGCACAGGCATGGGGGGATGGTGGTCCTGGTCACCGGCGGCGCGGGCATCTATCAGGAAGAAGGCAAGCCCGCCCAGCTTATCCGCAAGGGCGACGTAGTGCAGATACCCGCCGGCATGCGCCATTGGCACGGCGCTATCAAAGACAGCTGGTTTTCCCAGGTCGTCATTTATGATTCCGCCTGGAAGCCGGACAAAAAATACCAGGATTCTGACAATGCCGTTACCGACGAATACTATAACAGCCTTGAGCCGGTCGAATATGCCGATCGGGGCAGCAGCACCGGCACAATGTTCAAAGCCGGAGACAAAGAACTTTCTCTGCCGACATTCAACGGATCCATCCGTCTTTCAGATGTCATAACGGAAGACAACGCGGCCGGTGCGCCTGCCCTCCACTACGTCGTATTCAAGCCAGGCGTGATCAATGCCTGGCATGTGCATGAAGGCGGGCAGGTGCTTATCGCGACGGATGGCATCGGCTATCATCAGTTAGAGGGGCAGCCTGTACAGGTCATGCGTCCGGGCGATGTCGCATTCTGCCCTCCCGGCGTGCGGCACTGGCATGGCGCTTCTGTGCATTCGCGCTTCGCACATCTTGCCGGCAATGCCGATCCCCAGCGCAAAGGCGTCACCTGGCATGACATGATCAGCAGGGAAGAATATGCCCGTCTTCCGCAGAGATAACCGCTGCGGGAATCGCTTCCTCGCGCATTGCCTTATGTGCGAGGGGCTTCCTTCCCTTCAGGAAAATTCCTGCTCCTTGACTTTCGCATGCGGAGGCTGAAGGAGTCCTGCATGACGTCTCGATAAAAATGCGTGGGCGACACTGCCATGAGCAGGTAGCCGAACTATTTCAGCGGATTCATCCAGAGCATGGCCAAGTATCTTCACAGGCACAAATTCGATGCTGCCCAGCATGCTTGTCCAGAATAAAATCGATGGAAAGCCGTTTGGAAAAGAAGAGCATGATGCCCGCCGCAATGCCCTCATGCTTTCTCTGGACGCCGCCAACCTGCGGTATGGGCGCGGCACGGTGAAGTTCGGCGCTGAAGGGCTTGGCAAAGGCGTATGGGCGCTAAAGCAGGATCACAAGTCTCCGTCGTACACGACCTGCTGGGAAGAGCTGGCAGTGGCGAAGTGCTGAAAATATGGTCAGGAAGGCATTATTTGCAGTTTTATGGGTCTGCCAACCGCCTTTGCGTAGCGTGCAATGCTTTTGATTGAAATATTGCGACCGGACTCCATCCGGGCAACAACGGGTTGGGACACTCCAAGCTTCTCAGCTACCTGAGCCTGGGTCATGCCAGCAGAGGAACGGGCGTCAATAAGAGCCTGGGCAATGGCAAATTCCTGCTCAAGAGAATCATATTCAACCTTGATTTCCGGATCGTTCAGCAACTCCGTGCGTACTTCATCAAAAGAAATTTCCATCACTCAACCTCCTTTGCCCGCTGAAGAGCCAATTTCAATTCTTTATCAGGTGTCCTCTGCGTCTTTTTGACAAAGCACCTGACTATGACAACCCGCCTGCCAGATGCAGTGACATAAAGGCTGCGGGCTATGCCGTCTTTACCCTTTGCCCTTATTTCCCAGAGCTTATCTTGCAGATGGCGAACGTATGGCATCCCCGTCTTTTCAAGGCCGTTCTTCTCAATCAAATCAACTATCCGCAACGTTACGGCAATGAGGCTTTTAGGCAAAGCCAAGAACTCTTCGTATACGAGCTCATTCAGAAATGTTACTGACCAACTCATGTACAGATTATAGCTTATATGCTATATTTGTCAACGATGTTGCCTTATCTTTCATCCTAACGACAGGACAAAATCGTATGGTCGCTGAAACAGTATCACAAGTCGCTGTCATACACGACCTACTGGGATGACCTGGCCGTGGCGAAGTGCTAAGACGGCATCAAAGATAAAAAAAGCCTCCGTCATGCTTATGTTGGACGGAGGCTTAGGCACCGAGAAAGGATCTAAACCGCGCTAAGCGTTTTCACCATCCGCTGCCTTTCCTGCAGCCTGTTCCAGGTATGCTGCCACGTCCTTGCCCGCACGGCTTATGGCGAGCTGGACAATGACCGCGCCATTGGCAACGAGCAGCTTGACCATATCCAGATGTCCCTCTGCTGCAGCAATACATGACGGTGTGTAGTCGTTACAGTCCTTGACGTTGACGTCAGCTCCAGAGGCAATGAGGATGGCGGCATTTTTGAGATCGCATTTTCTTGCGGCAACATGGAGCGGCGTCACACCAGCGTCATAGGATGCCTTGTTTACATCCGCCCCTGCGCTGACCAGACTCTCAAAGACACGCTGCCTGCGCCTGTACCTGAATGCTTGCCGTCAGATTGTGAATGATGCAAGCCGCAGTTTTTACCGGGCACGCGGTACGGAAATAAAAATCCATCCGGCACTTGACGTGAAAGCTCTGCAGCACAAGGCGGACGCTCTGGCAAAACAGTTGCGTCTTGTAGACAGCACAATCCAGGAATGGACCTGGAAGACAGAACTCCTGTAACCTTTTTGTGGTAGTTCCGCAGGGCGAATGCCAAGGCAACGCGCGCCTAAGCCGCGAAAGCACCAAAAAGCCTGACAAGCTTTTCGAACTTGCACGCCATGGCCAGGCTGCACAATGACAATGCAGGCCAGGACAACGCACAAGCGCAAAAAGCATAATGCAAGGTTACGACCAGGTATTGACTGTGGAACGAGGGTGGGAACGGGGACTATGCAAAATCTTTATTTACCCATGCAGAATTGATGGCTCCATTCAAGACGGCTCTTCCTTCCTGCAGCACCGTCTAAAAAGCTCTGAACTTTAGACGTTGGCAAATATTTCTGCAATGCTACAAGGGATGTGCGCGGTGCGAGCATGGTTCGAAGGGACGAGATCCCCTAGGACACAGCCCACCGAGACATGATCATGCCTGGATGAGTCCCAACCCTGGGCAGGTATAGCCCAGAAGAATTCGCCCAGGCATACTGCGCACTAAATTGTTCTCGCTGTCAGGGGTGGAGGCGCTCTCCGTAGTCCCCTCAGCGGAGGTACGTGACGACGCCGTTTTGCGTGCCCTTTCCGAATTAGCTGGATGTCTTGCCCCAAAGGGAATCAGCCCTGGAGGTTGCGGTTCAGCTCAAACATAAGCCGTAAGATGCGTACCAACCCTGGGCAATTGCAGCCCTGAAGATGACGCCCACTGACGGCTTTATGCCACTCCTGAGGTTTGAGAGAGCACCGTTTTGGTGGGGATACGGCGTAATTTCCTCGTCACTCAAATAGGAAGTGGCATTTTCACCCTAACAGGCTTCTCCTCTTTGGCCAGTTATTGCGCGGGGTGCTCCCCATGGGTTCCGCTTTTGCGGTTCGAGAAGACTGCGCCTTCTCCCAAAGAGGAAACAACGAAGTAAGTTCTTTGGTTTGGCTATTGGGATTGAAATTTAAAATCGCCCAATCAGTATTTCCAAGCGGTTATACCGATCGTTTGGAAGATCCGAATCAACAGGCTTGCTTCAAGGACTGCGAATGCCCGGACTTCGTCCTCCGATAGAGGCTTGGGCACAACGCCGGGGGCGCCGCCGGTCTCCGTGGATCGCACAGCCTGCACCGGTCCGCTCGGATTCCTGCTCTGTGCTATCGTTACGATGGACTGACTGGATTGAGCGGATCGGTGACCTTCCTTGTCTCGGCTTTGAGCGTCGGGTTTTATGTCTGGAAGATACATACGGGAGCATCTTTTAATGGTCAATCCCGTTATGAATGCATGGTCAACTTGCCTTTGGATACGTCATAGACATTTCATTTGTTTTCGGCGATTATAGTCAAGAACTCCGTAATCGGGACCTGTCTCTCGCTTCCAGCGATGGCGGTCAACTGCCCTGCGGAGTTTGCCTATATGCTTGGCACGTTTAGTGTATTCGGACGTATGGCTAAGGTCTTCAATGGCATCAGTCCTAATAGGTGTGCTTGCAAAGCTGTACTTTTACTGCGTGGAGGACACATGAACAGACGCGATTTTCTAAGCAGCGGCGCAGCAATCGCCGCAGTAACGATCATGGCTCCAGAATTTGCCTTTGCTGCTGAAAGCGATCAGATAATAAAACTGCCTGAACCGGATAAGCGTGGCGGCAAGCCGCTGATGGAATGCCTTGCCCAGCGGCGCTCCAGCCATGTTCTTGGGCGCGGCGACGTAGGCATGCCCACCCTGGGCAATCTTCTTTGGGCGGCATGGGGCATCAGCCGCGAGGACGGCAAGCATGTCATCCCCACAGCATTGAACAAGCAGCAGATTGTTATCTACGCCGTACGCAGCGATGGCGTATGGGAATACCTGCCAAAGGAACACGCCGTCAAAAAAGTGCTGACCGGCGACAGGCGCAATGCATTTGACGGTGCTGGACTTGTCCTGCTGTATGCAGCTCCTGAAAAAGACCCCTACTCCGCCATGCACGTGGGATCCATGTACCAGAATGTCGGCCTGTTCTGCGCCTCAGCCGGGCTAGACAACTGCGTGAAGCATCAGAAGCATGATGCCTTGGACAAAGAATTACCATTGCCGTCAGGCTGGTTGACCTTCATCTCTCAATCGGTGGCGTGGCCCAAATAAAGGACGAAACTGACAGATGCCTGACTAGCCAAGCGACGCCCTAGCAGCCCGTTAGAGCCTCGTTTTTAGAAAACGCGACCTTTGACATGCGCCAAAAATGCAAATTGCCGCGTCTGA